>JBLHOX010000249.1:0-5300 GCA_047623725.1 Dokdonia sp.
AAGGAAAATTAGGTGAACTTACACAAGAGTTTTCAGAAATTACTATAAAAGTAGAAGATGGAACAATAACTCTTGAGAGATCTTCTGATAAGAAAGATGTTAGAGCTAAGCACGGTTTATATCGTTCTCTTATTTCTAATATGATTGAAGGAGTGTCTAAAGGATGGACCAAAGAATTAGAGTTTGTAGGGGTCGGGTATCGTGCAAGTAATCAAGGTCAAAAATTAGATTTGGCTGTTGGTTTCTCTCACAATATTGTTTTAGAGGTTGCTCCAGAGGTAAAAGTGGAAACTGTATCTGAAAAAGGTAAAAATCCAATTGTAAAATTAACTTCTCACGATAAACAATTAGTAGGGCAAGTAGCTGCAAAAATACGTGCCTTCCGTAAGCCTGAGCCATATAAAGGAAAAGGTATTAAGTTTGTTGGAGAGATTATTAGAAGAAAAGCAGGTAAATCTGCATAATACATAGGCTATGGCATTATCAAAAAGTGAAAAAAGAAATAGAATTCATTTAAGAATTCGTAAGACTATTTCTGGAACTGCAGAGCGCCCTAGACTCTGTGTATATAGAAGTAATAAAGAGATTTACGCACAGATAATCGATGATTTATCTGGTAAAACTTTAGGAGCTGCTTCCTCTAGAGATAAAGGTATTGCTTCAGATTCAAATAAATCTGATACAGCAAAACTTGTTGGAAAAGCAATAGCTGAAAAAGCTGTTAAATCAGGAGTTGATTCTGTCGTATTTGACAGAGGAGGTTATCTGTATCACGGAAGAGTAAAACAACTAGCAGAAGGCGCTCGCGAAGGCGGACTTAAATTCTAAATAAATTATGTACCAGAATTATAAAAACGTAGAGTTAGTTAAACCTAGTGGTTTAGAACTTAAAGATCGCTTAGTAGGAGTGCAACGTGTTACTAAAGTAACAAAAGGAGGTAGAGCCTTTGGTTTTTCTGCTATTGTTGTTGTAGGTGATGAAAACGGTGTTGTTGGTCAAGGATTAGGAAAATCTAAAGAAGTTGCTTCTGCTATTGCAAAAGCAGTAGAAGATGCTAAGAAAAATTTAGTTCGTATTCCTTTAAATAAAAAGACTATTCCTCACGAGCAAAAAGGAAAGTACGGTGGAGCAAGAGTTTTATTGATGCCAGCTGCTGCCGGTACAGGAGTAATTGCTGGTGGAGCGATAAGAGCTGTATTGGAGTCTGTAGGAATACATGATGTATTATCTAAGAACCAAGGATCATCAAATCCTCATAATGTTGTAAAAGCAACTTTTGACGCATTACTTCGGTTAAGAAGTGCAGAAACTGTAGCGAAGCAAAGAGGAATTTCGTTAGATAAAGTTTTTAAAGGATAAACCAAGTAGTTATGGCAAAGATTAAAGTAACAAAGACCCGAAGTGCGATTAATCGCCCTATAGATCAAAAGAGAACACTTGAGGCTCTTGGATTAAGAAAGATGGGCCAAGTTAAGGAGCATGAGAATACTCCTAATATACTTGGTATGATAAATAAAGTAAGTCATTTGGTTTCTGTAGAAGAAGCATAAATATTAGTATAGATGAATTTAAGTAACTTACAGCCTGCAAAAGGTGCAGTTAAGAAAAACGATAGCCGTAGAGGACGTGGTCAGGCAACTGGTAACGGAGGAACAGCAGGTCGTGGTCACAAAGGACAAAAATCTCGTTCTGGTTATTCTAAGAAAATTGGTTTTGAAGGAGGTCAAATGCCTTTACAAAGACGTGTTCCTAAATTTGGATTTAAAAACGTTAACCGTAAAGAATATGCTGGCGTTAATTTAGACACACTTCAAGAATATGTTGAAGCAGGTCGAATTAAAGACGAAGTAACTTTAGATGTTTTAATCGAGAATCGTCTTGTCGGAAAAAATGACTTAGTGAAAATATTAGGTAGAGGAGAACTCAAAGCAAAGCTTAGAGTGACTGCTCACAAGTTTACAGCATCAGCAAAAGAAGCTGTTGAAGCTGTTGGAGGTGAAGCGGTAACTTTATAATTGATATAAGAGGATGAAAATTATAGATACAATAAAAAATATTTGGAAGATTGACGAGCTTAAGAATCGCATTTTGCTTACGTTGACTCTTCTCCTCGTTTATCGTTTTGGTGCTCAAGTAGTATTGCCAGGTATTGATGCCTCTGAGTTAGGAGGTCTTCAGGATAGTACAAGTCAAGGACTTTTAGGGTTGTTAAGTGCTTTTACTGGAGGAGCATTTTCAAATGCTTCTGTATTTGCTCTTGGTATTATGCCTTATATTTCTGCTTCTATTGTAGTTCAGTTAATGGGAATTGCTATTCCTTATTTACAAAAATTACAGAAAGAAGGAGAAAGTGGAAGGCGTAAAATTAATCAAATAACAAGATGGTTAACAATTGCTATCTGTTTACTTCAAGCACCTGGATATTTAGCTGCATTACCAACACTAATGGGAGGTACTGATGCTTTTGTGTTAGGTCTTACACCTACATTCTATGTTTCATCGGTATTAATACTTGTGACAGGTTGTGTTTTTGCAATGTGGTTAGGAGAGAAAATTACTGATAAAGGAATAGGAAACGGTATATCACTATTGATTATGGTAGGTATTATTGCTACCATGCCAGTTTCATTTGTTCAAGAATGGGTAGCTAGAGTAACTGAATCTAATGGAGGGATTATTATGATCCTAATTGAATTAGTAATTTGGTTTGTTATTATTTTACTATCAGTTCTTCTTGTAATGGCTGTTCGTCAAATTCCAGTATCTTACGCTAGACGTACTGCTACTGGAGCTTATGAAAAGAATGTGTTTGGTAACAGACAATACATACCTCTTAAATTAAATGCTTCTGGTGTAATGCCTATAATCTTTGCGCAAGCAATTATGTTTGTTCCTGGTTTAATAGGTGGTGCTAGCTTTCTTGAAAACACAAGCGCAGGTCAATGGTTGCAACAAGAGTTTGGAGGAAACATATTTGGTTTTTGGTATAATCTTGTATTTGGATTATTAATCATCGTATTTACTTATTTCTACACTGCAATTACAGTTCCTACTAATAAAATGGCTGATGATTTAAAACGAAGTGGAGGATTTATAGCTGGTATTCGCCCTGGAAGTGAGACAGCAGAGTATTTAGATAAGATTATGTCACAAATTACTTTGCCTGGATCTGTCTTTTTAGCACTTATAGCAATTTTTCCTGCAATAGCTCATAAGCTTATAGGAATACAACAAGGATGGGCACTGTTTTATGGTGGTACATCTCTATTAATTATGGTTGGTGTAGCTATAGATACAATGCAACAAGTAAATTCATACCTGCTTAATAGACATTATGATGGTCTTATGAAATCAGGTAAAAATCGTAAAGCGGTAGCATAATGGCAAAACAAGCAGCTATAGAACAAGACGGATCAATTATAGAAGCATTGTCTAACGCAATGTTTAGAGTTGAGCTAGAAAATGGTCACGTAGTGACTGCGCATATATCAGGTAAAATGCGTATGCACTATATTAAATTATTACCTGGAGATAAAGTAAAATTAGAAATGAGTCCTTATGATTTATCTAAGGCTCGTATAACATACCGTTATTAACGGGTAAATAGCTTGATATGAAAGTAAGAGCGTCTATTAAAAAGAGAAGTGCCGACTGCAAGATTGTACGTCGTAAGGGCAGATTATACGTAATTAATAAAAAAAACCCTAGGTTTAAACAAAGACAAGGTTAAGAATTATGGCTAGAATTGCAGGGATAGATATCCCAAAACAAAAGAGAGGTGTAATTGCGCTAACATACATCTTTGGAATCGGTAGAAGTAGAGCTCAAGAAATTTTAGCTACTGCTAATGTGTCAGAAGACAAAAAAGTTTCTGACTGGGATGACGACGAAATAGGTCGAATTCGTGATGCAGCAGGTAGCTACACCATCGAAGGAGAATTACGTAGTGAGGTTTCATTAAACATTAAACGTTTAATGGATATCGGATGTTACAGAGGTATTCGTCATCGTTCAGGACTTCCATTAAGAGGTCAACGTACAAAGAATAACTCACGTACAAGAAAAGGAAAGCGTAAAACTGTTGCAAACAAGAAGAAAGCAACTAAATAATAACTTGTAGTAATGGCAAAGCAAAGTACAAAAAAACGTAAGGTTGTTGTAGAGTCTGTAGGTGAAGCACACATCTCAGCTTCTTTTAATAATTTGATTATTTCGTTAACAAATAAAAAAGGAGATGTGATTTCTTGGTCATCTGCTGGTAAAATGGGCTTTAGAGGTTCTAAAAAGAACACTCCTTATGCTGCTCAAACTGCTGCAGAAGACTGTGCGAAAGTTGCTCACGAAGCAGGTTTACGTAAAGTAAAAGCATATGTGAAAGGACCAGGTAATGGGCGTGAGTCTGCTATCAGAGCTATTCACAATAGTGGTATTGAAGTTACAGAAATTATTGATGTAACACCAGCACCACACAATGGATGTCGTCCTCCAAAAAGACGTCGCGTTTAATTTTAATTAATATCTAGAGGGAATATAGTTTGCGAAGGATTGACCTTAATTCCTAACCCCCTCAAAAAAAAATTTTTAATGGCAAGATATACTGGTCCCAAGACTAAAATTGCTCGTAAATTTAGCGAAGCAATTTACGGAGAAGATAAATCTTTTGAAAAAAGAAATTATCCTCCAGGACAACACGGAAATAACAGAAGAAGAGGAAAAAAATCTGAGTACGCTGTTCAATTACAAGAAAAACAAAAAGCTAAGTATACATACGGTATATTAGAGCGTCAGTTTAGAAACCTATATGCAAAGGCAAATAGATCTAATGGAATTACTGGTGAAGTTTTACTTCAACTTTGTGAGCAACGTTTAGATAATGTTGTATATAGAATGGGGATTGCTCCATCTAGAAATGGATCACGCCAGTTAGTTTCTCATCGTCACGTTACTGTTAATGGAGGGATTGTAAATATTCCATCATATCAAGTAAAACCTGGAGATGTAGTAGCTGTTCGCGAAAAATCAAAATCATTAGAAGTTATTACCAACTCATTATCAAATGCAAGTCATGTATATGAGTGGATATCTTGGAATAGTGATAAGAAAGAAGGTACTTTTGTAGCCGTTCCTCAACGTCTTCAAATACCTGAAAATATCAATGAGCAATTCATCGTTGAATTGTACTCTAAGTAAAATTAACTAAAGCTAGAAAACACGATATGGCAATATTAAATTTCCAAAAGCCTGATAAAGTCATTATGATTGACTCTACTGATTTTGAAGGTAAGTTTGAGTTTAGACC
>JBLHOX010000250.1:0-5275 GCA_047623725.1 Dokdonia sp.
GCTGTGTCTAGAAGATGTACCACTTCTAAAGTAGGGTCTATATCTTTATTCATTATTTAGACGCAAGAAATTTTAAAATAAAACGCTAATAGTAATTGGTGGAAATTTTAAAATTTTTAGGCATTGTGTTGATAATCAATACAAATATACTTTTTTTAATTTTTAAAAAAGTATAACTGTTAGGATTCTTCTTGTTTTTAATTGATCAAAAATAGTAAAATAATAATGACAATATATGTCCTAAAAATAAAACGAAGCTACCTAATATTTTAGACAACTTCGTTTACATTATGATGTACATTTATAAAATATACATCTATCGTTGGGGTATTTTAAAACTAATTTTTTTCAAATACCAGTATATCTGTTCCTCCGTTTCCACCACTAACATCTCTAAGTTCTATACGGTTTTCTGTTACAGATACGATATCCCAATCATCATTTAAATCTTCAAAATTACTTGATTATGATACAGAGAAGAACATATTAAAATCTGATGTTTCATCCTGTCCAGAATCATTAAAGTTTGTAATAATCCAAGTTCCTGTATTTGCAATACTTTGAGCTTCCATGATCTGAGCGTCAGCGTTATTACTACTAGAACTGTCATCGTTGGTGGCGCAACTTTGTATAGAAGAAATACCTATTACTCAGTAAGCAATTATATATGATTTATATACGGTTTTTATAGCTATAGCCTTTCAAAAATTAATAATTCTTCTGGATCATTATTTATCGCTAACTCTATTCTATCATCCTCAATTGAAATAACGGTATATGTGTTGTTCAATAAAAATAAACCAGAAGGGTCATTAGGAAATTCTAATTCAAAAACTGTATCATTATCAGACACTTCCCAAAAACCATCAACATCATCATCACCATTAGAAGCGATGACTATGTTATCTTCATTAAAATCAAATACAAATCCTTCTAAAATTACATCTAGATTACCATTTGAAGAGTCAGCAGTTCCTACCCAATCACCACTTAATAGTATTGTTTCCAATCCATCTTCTTCCTCTTCTACACACTCACAATTTTCAGAGATTGTACCATTATTTCCATTTGGATTTTCACAAGCGTCACCAATATTAGCTTCTAAATTTGGACAATCAAATTCTTCTTCTTCTACTTCACATTCGCAATTTTCATTTATAGTACCATTATTTCCATTTGGATTTTCACAAGCGTCACCAATATTAGCTTCTAAATTTGGGCAATCAAATTCTTCTTCTTCTACTTCACATTCGCAATTTTCATTTATAGTACCATTATTTCCATTTTGATTTTCACAAGTGTCGCCGATATTAGCTTCTAAATCTGGGCAATCAAATTCTTCTTCTTCTACTACACATTCGCAATTTTCATTTATAGTACCATTATTTCCATTTGGATTTTCACAAGCATCACCGATATTAGCTTCTAAATTTGGGCAATCAAAATCTTCTTCTTCATTATCACACGTGCTTTCAAAACGTAATCTGTCATCTCCTATACGTAGATCTACTTTTACTTCTCCAGTTTCTTCTTCAATTTCGTGTAGTCTCCAGGTATCACTCACGTTTTCGTCTCCAGAAATAGCAATGGTTACTTCTATAACATCTGTTGTATTATTTACAACTGCGTCCCAAGTCCCATTAGTAATAACACCACTGTCATCGATAGTTATAGTGCCGTCTGCATCAAAAGAAAATAGTACATCATTATAGTTATCTTCAAGATCATTGTCATCACGTTCTAATTTGTCTATTTCCCATTCAGCACAATCTGTAAGAATTGACGTTAAATCATCTGTAGTACAATCTTCACAATCATCATCATCATAATCGTTATCATCATCTTCATCACAATCATCTATGGCATCTTCTATGGCGTTTTCAAGTTCTATGATATTGCTTACGGTGACCGTATCTCCATTGGAAAGAATAAGTGTCAGTGGGAAATTAATAGTAACAATATCAGTATCATCTAGATTTTCTATAAATTCATAATGTTCTTGGTCATTATTTATAGTAACAGTTTCTATAAGTTCATTATTCTGATCAAAAATGGCGTAGGTGATTGGGTATTGGAAGTCAATACACTCAATATCATCATCGCTTTCATTCTCTCCAGAACATTCATCTATAAAGGACTCAAGTTCTTCAATATTTGTAATGATGATTTCTGTAAAATCACTAAGGATAATAGTGATTGGAAATATAAAATCTAGTTCGTCAATATCATCATCAAACTCGTCAAAAATAGCTTCAATGGTATCTAAATCATCTTCAGAATCTATAATGATCTCTAAACCGTCTATAATGATAGTAACAGGCAATTGAATACTCAAACAGTTGGCATTATCTAGGATGTTATCATCAGATCCATCATTTGTTGTGGTTCGGATAATTAAGTCTGCTGCATTAGCATCTAGTGTTTGTTGCTCTGGAGGATTTATAATTTCTTCATCCTCTGTTCTACACGCACTAAAAAGAAAAAAGATAGCTAAAACTAAAAGCGGGATGTTTTTAAAAAGTTTCATAAATATTCGTTTTGTTTTGATTAGCAAAAATATCAGTAAATTGGATTATGAACGTTCATATCTAAAACAACTAGACTTTAAAAACTCCTGAAAAATAAATTAAAAAGTTTCTCATAGCTTTGTAATCAAATTAAAATAGCCTTTTTGGAAAAGCCATTACATACCTCTGTTTGTGAAGATCATATTTTTTCTAAATTATATGACGCCCATGCACAAGCGCTGACAAACTTCCTCTTTTATAAGTATGGAGACTATCTTAATCCCAAAGATACCGCACAAGAAGCGTTTATAAAATTATGGGAGAATTGTAAAAAAGTAGATATCTTAAAAGCAAAGTCATATTTGTATACCATTGCAAATAATATGATGCTCAATCATGTAAAGCATCATAAAGTAGTCCTAAACTTTAGAAAAATACAACCTAAAGAATATACCAACGAGTCGCCAGAATTTTTACTTCAAAAAGAAGAGTTTTTGGTGAACTACCAAAAAGTATTAGGGAGGTTATCAGAAGAGCAACGCGTCGCTTTCTTACTAAATAAAGCTGAAGGAAAGAAACACCAAGAAATCGCAGATGAATTAGGCGTGACAAAAAAGGTAGTAGAGTACAGAATTTATAGCGCGTTTAAGCAGATTAAAGAAGAGTTAGAAGGATTTTATTTAAAATAGTTCAGGATATTTCAAGATGAAGTTGTTTTTATAATAGACAGTATTATGTATGGAAAAAGAATACTTACTTAAAAAATGGTTGAATGACGAGTTAACGCCCTCAGAGTTAGAAGCGTTTAAAGAACTGGACGATTCAAGTCTAAGTCAGGAAATCATACAAGAAGCACAGCGGTTTAAAACCCCTGATCCATATCTTGTTGATGATTTTGAAACCTTTAAAACGCAAAAAGACACCAAGAAAGATACACCCACCAAGGTGATACACTTCAACTGGATCCAAAAACTAAGTGGTGTCGCAGCGATCGTAGTGATTACCTTAGGGCTGTACTATGTCTTTACGTCACAAAACCAAACAACGATTACCACGCAATTAGCTCAAAAAGAAACAGTCCAATTACCAGATCAATCACTAGTGATGCTCAATGCTAAGACTACTATTCGATTTAAAGAAAAAACGTGGGAAGAAAAAAGAGAAGTATCTCTGGATGGAGAAGCTTTCTTTAATGTTGCTAAAGGATCAAAATTTGATGTTCTTACTAATGACGGAATTATATCTGTACTTGGCACCTCTTTTAATGTAAAACAACGAGATCAATTTTTTGAAGTGACCTGTTATGAAGGCTTAGTAAGTGTCGCATACAATAGCAAAACAATTCAACTTCCAGCAGGCACAAGCTTTAGATTAGATCATAATAAAGAGACTCAAAGTACAATTACTGTAGATACTCCACAATGGATTGCCAATAGAAGCGTTTTCTCTAAAGTAGCCGTTGCAGAAGTATTTAAAGAACTAGGAAGACAATACGATATACAAATAGATGTTAGTACCATAGACAGCACCATCCTGTTTTCAGGAGGTTTTGAACACTCAGATCTAACCAATGCATTAACCGCCATTACAGCCCCTCTACGTATGACCTACACAACGCAAAATAAAAGAAAGGTTGTAATACATGACGCATCAAATTAAACGATATCTATATACCTTATGTTTTTTAGGCATCTCCTATGTGGGAATGGCTCAAGAATCTGAGCAAAAAATACCTGTTTTAGATTTGATTACTGCCCTAGAAAAAGAACATGATATCCAGTTTAATTATGCTGTTGAAGATCTAGAGGGAATGCTACTTTTACCGCTTTCGCGAAAGCGTACCCTAGAAGAAACCCTATCATATCTACAAAAGGCAACCGGACTTACCATTACCAAAGTAGGCTCCCGTATTTATTACATCACTAAAAAAGAAGAACACACCCGTATTTGCGGATATTTAAGAGATGCTGAGACAAAAGTAGCTATTGTGGGCGCTACTTTAAAAACAGCTAATGAAGCCATTGTCACGGATGACACTGGATATTTTGAGTTCTCAGAAAACCTGTCCAATGCGCTCATAGAAATACGACACCTAGGCTATAAAAATATACTTCGAAAAAGTGAATTTTTCAGTAAAGATACCTGTGGTGTCATTTATTTGTATGCAGATGAAATTGCCTTGTCTAAAGTCATTCTAACGGGCTATCTTGTCAAAGGAATCGATAAAAAAAGCAACGGAACAACACTGATAGATTTTTCAAAATTTAGTATTCTTCCTGGATTGATAGAGACCGATGTATTACAATCTGTGCAGGCGCTACCCGGTATTATAAGTGTAGACGAGACCATCTCAAATATTAATATCCGAGGCGGTAGTAATGATCAAAACTTATTATTATGGGATGATATTAAGATGTATCAATCGGGTCATTTTTTTGGATTGATCTCAGGATTTAACCCACAAATCACAAACACAGTTTCTATTATAAAAAATGGAACTAACGTATCCTATACCGATGGAGTTTCTGGAACCATTGCCATGCAAACAGACACCAAAATCACCACCGATTTTAAAGCCTCTTTGGGCGCTAATCTTTTAAGCGCAGATGCGTTTGTAGATATTCCATTCTCTGAAAAATCGTCTGTTCAAGTTGGGGTACGGAAATCACTGAGTGATCTAGTCACAACGCCTACTTATACTTCTTTTTTTAATAGAATTACCCAAGAAACCGAAGTTCAGAATAATGATATTGCTATTTTAAATTCAA
>JBLHOX010000251.1:0-5273 GCA_047623725.1 Dokdonia sp.
ACCTCGGGGTCAAAGAGGAAAGTTTGAAAACGGATAGTTTTCATAAAACTAAAAATAAGTTTTTTCTGCTTGATACCTCGATGGCTCTGCCTCGGGGTAGTTCATTCGGACATTAGTGTTTCAAAACATAAAAATCGGCAGTTACTAGATGTAACTGCCGATTTTTATATGATTATATTTTATACCCCTTAAAACTTAAAATAGCATTAACTATTTTATAAACCTCCGTTTGCTTGTAAATCTGCAATACAAAGAGGATCAAACTCAGGTATGGTTGCAACATCACTGGTATTAAAGATACTGGTGACTGTTTGGAAAAACATCAAACATTCCTCTACATTGCAATGTCTCTCATTATTTTCATCTTCATGCTCTGATGTAAGAGGTGTTCCAAAATTTACTAAACCAAAAATATGTCCAAACTCATGACGTAGGGTAGAGGTTTCTAATAATGTTCTATTGATAGGTGTAGGTGAGGTATTTGCTAAATCTATAAATGTCTTTTCATAGATCACCATAGAGGTGTTACGATACGCTGTACCTAATACAAATGAGTTACCAGAATTTCCTGATGATACTCCATCAGAAAAGAACAACCATACCCCAATCTCATCTCCATTATTAAAAACAGTACGATTAGCATCTTCTATCGCCACAATTTCATTAATGTCATACGGAGCTGTTTCTGTTGGTGTAATCAGACGTTCTACGATGGTAATTCCATCTGGTTTATTTAAGCGCTCTTCAAGAAAGCTTTGAATAAGATCAATCGTTTGCTGTGTGGGTCTAAAACCATCAGCATAGGCAAGTTCCAATCGTAAACTTCTAAATTCTGTTGCAGATAGAAGGTCATTTGCCGAAGTTCCTAACGGTTGTTGGTTTGCAGTAGCGTTTGAGTTTGTCTCTGGCGGTGTCCCTTCATCGTCACTTCCGCAACCTACAACGGTAAAAGCAGCACATAATAGTGTTATAATTGGGAGTCTTAATCTTTTCAATATCATTTTTATATATTTAAACTTCTAATTTAATCGTAAAATTGATGAAAAAATTACTTTTAGCACTATTTTTTTTAAGTTCATTGCAGTTTAATGCACAAGAAGCGACCTATCATCAGGATGTTTTGAGGTATCTTACCATGAATGGAACTGCAAATCAATATAGTGCTGCCATAGATCAACTGTTTGAATTGTTAGGCAGACAATATAAAGATCAAAATGTACCTGATGCTGTATGGAGCGAACTTAAAGAAGAAACAACACCAGAGTTAAATAAAATTTTAAACATGCTGGTTTCTGCGTATAGAGGCACTTATGATCAGGAAGATATCAAAAAGATGATTGCATTTTATGAAACGCCAACAGGAAAACAATTATTGACAGATAAGACTGCATTAGACTATGAACAGCAAAAGACAGCTTCTGTGTTTTATAACTCACCTACAGGTCAAAAAATACTAACGTCTGAACAACAAATTGGACGTAGTGTAGGAGAAGTTTCTGAAATATGGAGCCGTGATTTATACAGAAGTCTTATAGATAAACTTGCCGAAAAAGGCTATGTTATGCAAGAGTAAGTCTTGCTAGATAATCATAATGATCACCTTCTAAAATGAGTTCGCAATCGAGCTCATTTTTTTTTGCGTGTACGGAGAGCGTTTCAAAATCTAGATATAACCACTTAAAATCTTCAGAACGTTGTCCTTTATAACTCATTCCCATGACCACTTCTCCATGATACGCACTGTGTATATCGATCCAATACCCTCCATCATCGGTTTCATACATATACTTTATATCTGAGCCATCTATTAAGATCTGTCCGTTGGGTTTTAAAAGTCCTTTTAAATGCTGTAAATAGGTATCTATTTTTGAGATTTCTTCAAAAATCCCCGTACCATTCATAAGCATGAGTAGCGTATCATAGGGTTCTTTATGATCTAGAATAGAAGCGGTTATTGTTTTTTTCAAAGTACGCTTTCGCGAAAGCGTACCACACCCCTCAGAAATATCAAGCGAAGTCACATCAATTCCTTGTTCTTGTAACCAAAGACTATGACTCCCAGCACCACTTCCTACATCTAGCGTTTTACCTTTACATAGTTGTAAGGCCTTTTGTTCTAGAATAGGCATCTCAGGAAATGTACGAAACAAGTAGGGGATAGGCAGCGTATCATCTTCGGCGATGGAAGAGTGTACCACAATATCTTCTGTATACTGTTGATCATAATAATCATTGACCGCTTTCCCAAATATGTCTATATCCATAAAATATTATTTATATCAATTATAATTTAAAAGGGGGCTTAAAAATAATTCAAATTAAGAATACCATATTTCAATGCTAAATTGGTATTACATTTGTGCTATGGACGATATCTTAAAATCTTTGCCACAGCTCGCCAAAGATAAACATAACGAGAATAAAAAGTTCTTTGCAAAGTTGCGTAAAAAGCCACCTAAAAAGCTAGACTATATGATGCAGGAACTGCATGCGTCTGAGTTTGAGCGTACCGATTGTCTAGAATGTGCAAATTGTTGCAAAACAACAGGGCCTCTTTTTACAGATAAGGATGTGACACGTATTGCCAAGCATTTTAAGATGAAGGAACAAGCTTTTATTGATACGTATTTACGTGTTGATGAGGATAAGGATTATGTGTTGCAGAGCGTCCCGTGTACCTTTTTAGGAGCCGATAATTATTGTTCTATTTATGAAGTGCGTCCTAAGGCATGTAGAGAATTCCCGCATACGGATCGAAAAAAGTTTCAGCAGATTTCTAATATCACGCTTAAAAATGTAGCAATTTGTCCAGCCGCTTTTAATATTGTAGAAGAAATGAAACGAAGAATCCCTTAAGAGGATTCGTTTTATAAAGTTATGTACTACGTTATTTCAATTTATATACCTAATATTTTTTCTTTTACTTGAAGGTCTAGTTTTTTGATTAATTATGATTCTAAATTTTTACAATCACAGCATTTTAAATCATTATAACTAACCAAATTCCATCCGACTATATAGTATTTATCTGTTGTATAAGTGTTTGGAGCAGGAGGAAATGGATTAGCTCTTAAAATTAGACGGTATCTCAGTATTTTTTTAATGTATTCTTCTAGTTCGATAGGATAAAAATTTAAATATGGTATTAAGCAAGTAGGTTCAGATGTGTTGATGAATTTTACATATAACTCTGGTTTAGAATCCCCGATGTCTAAATATAATGTATCGGTTATTCCTTTTTCTACAATTACATCCCAACCATCAATTTTCACAAAAGGATTTTCTTCTTTATTATTTTTGGAGTTAGAACAAGAAATTGCAAGGAATCCAAATACTAAAATGCTTAGTAATAATTTCATATAATACTACGTATATTTTTAATTATCACTCCACCTAATTAACTACTAAATTTATAATGAGTGAAGAGTGCCTTTATATATTACTTTCAATTAGAAGATAACTGACTATCAAAATAGGTAATCACATCATGAAGCGCTTCTTTGGTAGCATGTCCGTCTTCATCCACAAAATCTAAAGTGAGTATCGCATGTCCATCTCCCGGTAGTTCGTGAAGAATAATACGTTCTCTATCTGTATTAAATGTTTTTCTAAATAGATCAAATCGTGCAGCCGTACAGATTTTATCTCCTTTTAAACGTGCACAATGCATAGGGCCTACATCATCAAGTCTGTTTTTTACAGCAGTCACCTCTTCAGGACTCATGTGTAAACCGTCTCTCTTATAAGGTAGTGAAGGTTGACTAGCAAATCCAGCGAGTACGGCTTCATTTGCCATTAATGAGATGGCAAAATTACCCGTAATACACATCCCAATCACAGCCACGCCTTGTACTTGGTGTTTCTCTTTTGTTGCGGTACATAAGTCAGATAAAAAGTCTACAATAGGACTCGACTCATTTTTAGCTAAGCTTTTAAATTGCTTACGCATACATAATACCTTTAAGGTATTTACGAAGAGTGCTGTTTTTCCTATTTTTCCAAATAAATGCGGTAATACAACCGTATATCCTTCACGTACAAATCGATCGGCTAGGGCTAGTGTTTCTTGTCCTATACCAGGTAATTCTTGTATAAGGATGACTACTTTAGAACCAGTACCTTGAGTGTATACATCGTTAGTGACTATTTTCCCATTTCGTAACGTACTGGTAAACGGCTCTTTTTGATAGGCATTAATTTGTGTGATTGTACTCATAAAGATGTATGTTATAGTGATAATTGGTATAAATAATCTCTAGACTAATTCCTGAAACTACCCAAATATAGCTTTAATGATATAAATATCAAATAAGTAGCTATTGCTTCTGTATCAATATACCCTTTACCGGCACTAAAAATGCTGTTTTATGCGAGTTCGCTATCCGCTATTATTTTTCGAATCCAGTCATTTGGAATCATATCAATGGTCAGATTGATACGTTCTTCTGTACCCGCATTTACGACACGATGCGGATCTGTAAGTCGAAGATACCAACACTCTCCTGGTAACATAGAAACAGGGGTTCCATTAAGGAAGAATTCTACGTTATCATTGTTCAAAATTGGGATGGTGAGTCTAATGACAGACCGTTCAACTTCTAATCCTAAAGTAGGATCTGTATGTTCTCTTACAACAGAATCTGGTGCCAAGCGTAATACACGTACTAAGGTTACTTTTGTATATGTTGCAAAGGTATCTATGACACTTTTCAGATAAGGAGATTCCTCAAGATGTGCCGTATTCATCCAGTCTGTCCAAGATCCATCTGCATAATCTAAGGCAGGTGGAGGAAATGGTAATGACCTATCTACCTCATGTGCAGGTGCTCGCAAAGGCATCACATTGTAATATTCAAACTCCCCTAACTTCAAGGTTTCAAACTCTTCTAGCATTTTTGCTGTGTCAAATGAAAAAGGAAGTTTAACTCGATCTTTACTTTGTGTTTTTGTCGTTGTACTATCCATGGGCTATATAAAAATCTGTTAGTTTTAAAGCCTTTAAAATACTCATTTTACACGAATTTCGAACCCCGTAAATCTACTTGATTTTGGTATGTGTATTTTATTTGAAAATGGCGCACTTTTTTATGCTTTCGCGAAAGCGTATAAAGAATGATTGATAGTAGAGGAGAAGTGGATTTCTATTATTTTAGGTTTATATAGAAAAAACCAACTTTTTTACACAAAAGGATTTACTACATTAGTCATACTAAAACGGATAGTATATGACCGATTTTTCTGCACAACAAGAATGGACGTTTTCAAAAAAGGCT
>JBLHOX010000252.1:0-5258 GCA_047623725.1 Dokdonia sp.
TTTTTTATAAATGTTTTTGGTAAAAAAAGTTAATTATTGGCTTGTTTTGGTCAATTTTTAGTATTTTTCACTCCATTTTATATCGTTTTCGTTATAAAACGAACAAACCTAACTGAAGCAAATGAATAAAATCTCAGCGGCAATTACAGCTGTAGGGGCATATGTTCCAGAATACGTGCTCACCAATAAAATTTTGGAGACCATGGTAGACACCAACGACGAGTGGATAACTAGCCGAACGGGTATTAAAGAACGTCGTATTCTCAAAGGAGAAGGCAAAGGTACTTCCTATCTTGCCATTCAAGCCGCAAACAATTTACTTAAAAAAGCAAACCTAGATCCTTTAGAGATCGATATGGTTATCGTCGCTACTGCTACTCCAGATATGCCAGTAGCATCTACTGCTGTCTATACAGCAACACAAATAGGCGCGACCAATGCTTTTGCATACGACCTTTCCGCAGCTTGCTCAAGTTTCTTATATGGGATGTCTACAGCCTCTAGTTATATAGAGTCTGGACGCTATAAAAAAGTATTATTGATTGGAGCAGATAAGATGTCTTCTATCATTGATTATACAGATAGATCTACGTGTATCATTTTTGGAGATGGTGGTGGTGCTGTTCTTTTTGAGCCCAATGAAGATGGATATGGATTTCAAGATGAAATCCTAAGATCTGATGGTGTAGGACGTGAGTTCCTAAAAATTGATGCAGGAGGTTCAATACTTCCGGCGTCTCATGAAACTTTAGATAATAAACAACATACCGTTTTTCAAGATGGTAAAACAGTATTTAAATATGCTGTTTCAAATATGGCTGATGTAAGTGATAAAATCATGACCAGGAATAACCTAACTGGAGATGATGTGAGTTACCTTATTGCGCATCAGGCTAATAAGAGAATAATAGATGCAACCGCAAAACGAATGAAACTTGATGAAGAGAAAGTTCTTATCAATATTCATCGATACGGTAATACAACATCAGCGACATTACCATTGCTGATGAGTGATTATGAAAGCCAACTAAAAAAAGGAGACAAAATCATTTTTGCTGCTTTTGGTGGTGGATTTACGTGGGGATCAATTTATTTAAAGTGGGCCTACAACTCCTAAAACAAAAACCTAAAAGACTAACAAACGCACTATGGATTTAAAAGAAATTCAAAACCTTATCAGATTTGTTGCAAAATCAGGCGCTAGTGAAGTAAAACTTGAAATGGATGATATAAAAATCACCATTAAGACAGGAAGCGATGATGATAAAATAGCTACGACAATGGTACAGCAAATACCAGGAATGGCGGCTATCCAGCATCAATCACAGCCTGTAGCACAACAAGTAGAAACAGCTGCTCCAGTAGCACCAGCTTCTCCAGCAGAAGATGAAAACTCAAAGTACATCACTATAAAATCACCTATCATAGGAACATTTTATCGTAAATCATCTCCAGATAAACCTGCTTTTGTTGAAGTTGGGAAATTGATTTCAGAAGGAGATGTTCTTTGTGTAATCGAAGCTATGAAACTTTTTAACGAAATAGAAAGTGAAGTTTCTGGAACCATCGTAAAAGTGCTTGTAGATGATTCTTCTCCAGTAGAGTTTGATCAACCCTTATTTTTAGTAGATCCATCATAATCCCTTACGGGTATTTTTAATGTATTAGGGAGAAGTACGCTTTCGCGAAAGCGAATAATGAATCATTCATAAAAGCACTACTTCCTGAAAAATAAATTGAACACTATGTTTAAGAAAATACTTATTGCAAATAGAGGCGAGATCGCATTGCGTGTTATAAGAACATGCAAGGAGATGGGTATAAAAACCGTAGCTGTATATTCAACAGCAGATCAAGAAAGCCTTCATGTCAAGTTTGCAGACGAAGCCGTGTGTATAGGACCTCCTCCTAGTCACGAATCGTACCTTAAAATGGCAAATATTATTGCTGCTGCAGAGATTACAAATGCAGATGCTATTCATCCAGGTTATGGATTTCTTTCTGAAAATGCTAAGTTTTCTAAAATCTGTGAAGAGCACGATATCAAGTTTATTGGTGCTAGTCCAGAGATGATTAGCAAGATGGGAGATAAGGCAACTGCAAAAATAACGATGAAAGCTGCTGGTGTACCTTGTGTACCAGGATCTGAAGGAATCATTGCAGATTTTGAAGAATGTAAAAAATTAGCCCTAGAAGTTGGGTATCCAGTAATGCTTAAAGCTACTGCCGGTGGTGGTGGAAAAGGAATGCGTGCTGTTTGGAAAAAAGAAGATCTCCTTAAAGCTTGGGAAGATGCTCGCCAAGAGAGCGCTGCTGCCTTTGGAAATGACGGAATGTATATGGAAAAGCTTATTGAAGAGCCACGCCATATAGAAATTCAAATTGTTGGAGATAGTAACGGGAAAGCATGTCACTTATCTGAAAGAGATTGCTCTATACAACGTCGTCACCAGAAATTAACAGAAGAGACACCATCTCCATTTATGACAGATAAGCTGCGTAAGGATATGGGAAATGCTGCTGTACGTGCTGCAGAATTTATTAAGTATGAAGGTGCGGGCACTGTTGAGTTCTTAGTAGATAAACATCGCAACTTCTATTTTATGGAGATGAATACACGTATTCAAGTTGAGCACCCGATTACAGAACAGGTGGTAGACTATGATTTAATACGTGAGCAAATTCTTGCTGCGGCGGGTGTACCTATTTCAGGGAAAAATTATTTCCCGCAATTACATGCTATAGAATGTCGTATAAACGCAGAAGATCCTTTTAACGACTTTAGACCTTCACCAGGACGTATTACAACATTACACGCACCAGGTGGTCACGGAATACGTATAGATACTCATGTGTATAGTGGATATATGATTCCGCCAAACTATGACTCGATGATTGCAAAATTAATTACGACGGCACAAACACGTGAAGAAGCAATTAATAAAATGAAACGAGCGCTTGATGAGTTTGTTATTGAAGGAATAAAAACAACAATTCCTTTCCATAGACAACTTATGGAGCATCCAGATTATATTTCAGGAGATTACACAACAAAATTTATGGAAGATTTTGTTATGAAACCAGAAGAATAACTAATAAAACATAGTATTCAAAAGCCAACCGTAAGGTTGGCTTTTTTTATTCATATACGGGACGTGATGCTAATATGTTTCGGTGAATTTCTCCAGGATATATTACATATACAGGGACTTGTATATGATACCCTTTACATAACTTGATAACGTTGGCGTCTATTTCTTCTTTAGAATAACGAGGAGAAAAATGATTCAAGATCAACGTGCCTATAGTAATTTCTGAAACCATTTGTAATACTTCATTTAACTTACTGTGTTTATTTTTTCCTTTTCCACTTTTAATAATGGTATTTCCTTCGTCTTGAAGAAATGTCGATTCGTGGATTAGTATTTCAGAATGATCCCATTTAGTATAATCATCTACAGGAGTATCTCCTGCATAAGATACGATGTTTGTGTTGACAGTTTTCATAAGGTAATCTCTACCTTTTTGAGCCATCAATTCTTTAATGCTTTTACCGTCTAGATGCGTAAATTCTTGTTTTAGTTTCTGTTTTGTTTGGTATACTTTAAAACTTAAGCTTTTGGATATTCCTTGAGGTGCTTTGATATGTTCGTTACGTATAGCTTCTACAAATAAATCATTACGTATGGTTGTTCTGTCTAGATGTTCTAGGGGGTGCCATTCTACTCCTTGGATATGAGGGTCAAATTGATCTTGAAAATCTCTCATGGCAGGAAAAGAGCCACTGTGTTTAGGATAATATATTTTAGGAAATCCTTTTCTAGCATTGAGTTGATTTAGCTGAAATAGTCCTGTAATATGATCTCTATCAGGATGTGTGATAAAGACATATTTAATCTTTCCAGATTTTTGTAATAGTCCAGAGGTGACACCATCTCCAGCGTCAAATAAAAGACCTAATTCTTCTATATTGATCCAGGTAGAGAATAATGCGGTTGAGTATGCGGTGATGTTTAGGTTCACTTAAAATAGAATCATGTTATAACACAAAATTACTAAAAAAGTAGTGGGTATACATATCAAACACAAACCGCCTCAAAAGAGACGGTTTGTGTTTGATTTTTTGCTTTCGTACTTCGGTTAGCTCAGTATAAACTTCACTTTCGCGAAAGCGATATACATACGATGAGACTAGCTCACTTTCTTATCATTTACATAATCCATTAAGTCAACATCGTTTCCTAATAATACATCTGTAGGGTTAATACGACCTTCTAAAGGACCATTTTCTAATTTAAGTACACCACGAGGACATACCGCAGAACAAACCCCACATCCCACACAACTAGAACGTATAATGTTTTCTCCTTTTTGTGCATAGGCTCTTACATCAATACCCATCTCACAATATGTAGAACAATTACCGCAAGAGATACATTGACCTCCATTTGTAGTAATTCTAAATCTTGATTTGAAACGTTGTACAAAACCTAAGTAAGCGGCTAGAGGGCATCCAAAACGACACCATACTCTGTTTCCGAAAATAGGGTAGAACCCAGTACCGATGACACCTGCAAACCAAGCACCAATGAGTACGCTATAAGTATTTTTAATCCAATTTGCTGGGATTCCTATAAAAGAAGATGCTCCTGTAAAATAACAATAAAGAGTTACAATAGTCATCACTAAAGAGAACACTAAAACGGAATGAATTAACCACCTTTCTAGCTTCCAAGAAATCATTTTCTTACTGGAATGCTGTCTAAATCCATCTCCAAGTGTTTCTGCAAGACCACCACAACCACATACCCAGCTACAATACCATCTTTTTCCAAAGAAATAAACCATAACAGGTACGATTACTAACGTAAGGACAATACCCCACACGAGTATAAATAAGCCTATCCCACCACTATTTATTAACGAGTCTAAATTCCAATCAAAAAAGAAATCATAATCAAGTGGGAATGCATTTTTAAAATCATACGCAGGCATATTAAGGCTTGTCATGATTTCAGGGATCAAGAATGCAATGACAATCTGAAAGAAAAGTACGGATGTAGTTCTAACAATCTGATATTTATTGTGACGATATTTAATATACATACGTACCGCCATGACGAGCATGATGACACAATAAAGGAAACCATAAACAAACCATTGGCTTGCCTCTCCACCACTAAGTGCTTTACTGATAGGGTCGAGTATAAACGTCCAGTTCACGACATAATCTGCCATAAAGTATAACGCAAGATAAA
>JBLHOX010000253.1:0-5249 GCA_047623725.1 Dokdonia sp.
GTTGACATAAAAGATCCCAGAGGGTCAACACCTTTGTTATTGGCGACCTATTACGGACATAAAGATATTTCTAATGATATCTTAAAGCATCGCCCTAACGTAGATGCACAAGATGGATCTGGCAACACGCCTTTGATGGGTGTTTGTTTTAAAGGGTATCCTGAGATTGCAAAACTTCTTATAGATGCCGGTGCAGATGTAAATGCTATAAATTTTAATAAAGCGACAGCTCTTATTTATGCAGCGACCTTTGCTCAGTCAGAAATTGCAAAACTTTTAATAGAAAAAGGAGCAGATAAAAGTCATAAAGATGAGCGAGGGCACACCGCTTATGACCATGCTAAAATGCAAGGGGTAACATCTCTTATGGAGATTTTGTCATAATACGTATTTTACGTATAATGTATTCTCAATATAGTATGTTAAAGGCTCCCTCTGTACTATCAAAGTAAGATTTTCTGTCAAATAAAGTCTTTGTTGTAAACTAAAACGACTTCTTTACATTTTTTTCTCTGTTGACCACCGTTACTTATGTTAAGTATAAGTAGCATGAATGGCAGCTTGTATTGTATATCTATTTGATAATTCCTGTAATTTATTTATTTTTAAATAAGAGAATTTCAGTTTTGTTTAATGTTTGTGCTCTATATAAGGCGCAAGCAAAATAAAAAGGGGGAGTGCTAGTGAGAGAAAGTATACGCTGTGTTGTAAGTGTTGTTGACATCTATGGACAGTCGTACCGTTTTAAAAACATTGTCTATTTTTTTAAAGAGCTGTTCTTCTGCGTACTTAGCTACATACATAAAAAACGAACCATCTATCGCGACACTTAGAACTGGAAATCTAGTTGCTTATCAAGTGATTTACGAAAGATATAGAGATGCTTTTATTACTTTTGCGAACACGTATGATATAGATCGCGACACTATTTTAGACGTATATCAAAAGAATATACCTGCCTTGTGTGAGAATGTCATGAAAATACAGTCAAAGCACAAAAGTTGCATTGCCTTAAACAACTTAAAATAATGATGAACCCTCAGAATAATGGATAAGGATACACTTATACATAACTATTTACACCAGACACTTACTGATCAAGAACGTGTCGAGTTGGAAAAGCTATTGGAAAATGATCCTGAGTTTAAAGCTGCTTTTGAACTTGAGAAAGATCTTCATGCTGAAAATCAAGATTTAGAACAAGAACAAGAAACATCTTTTCCTTTCTTTTTAAAATATGCTATTGCTGCCTGTGTCATTATTGGGCTTAGTGTTTATGGGTCTAAATATTTTATAAACACCACAAATACGGATGATCTTTTTTCGAAAAATTTTGAAGTGTACCATAATATTGTACAGCCTATAGAGAGAGGTGCAGGACTAGATACGCCTGAAGAAGAAGTTTTTTTTAAATATGAAACAAAAGACTACGAAGCTGCCATAGAAGAATTTCAGGCCGAGTTTTCAAAAACAGAAAAACCATATTATTTATTTTATACAGCAAACGCTTACTTGGCGTTAGGAGATATAAAGCAAGCCATCTCACTACTTGAAAAGCATCAGAAGTTTAAAGATGATTTTTACGAGAAATCACGTTGGTATCTTGCTTTGGCATACATAAAAGATAAGAATAAAAAAAATATTCCACTCTTAGAAGAAATCAGCGCTAGTCAGGGGTATCATCATAAAGAAGCCAAAGCGCTCTTAAAAGCTATTCGTTGATTTTCAAACGCTTTAAATTTTATAATTCTTAAAATCCTCAACCCAATTGGCACACCCGTGGCGTTGCATGACTTCTTTATTTTTTAGTCCAACACCAAGAAAATCGATATTCAATTCTTGAGCAACTTTTAGGTCCCATAACCCGTCTCCAACAGCGACTATTTTTTTAAAATCTTGGTTGTAAAATTTTTTCGATTTTTCGATAGCTTCTTGCACAAAACCTACCCTAGAAACACTTGTTATTGAAGTCGCCAACACCTCTTGAATAAAAGGAATATTGGCATCTTTCATTTTAACAATAGTCGCTTTAGGAAAGGCACCTGTTCCATAAGAAAATGGAATTTCATTTTTTTGAAAATCTAAAAGAAGGTCTCTAGCGCCAGGAATCTCTATGACAGGCTCATGTTTTTTAAGTTCTGTTTCCAGAAGGGTATCAAGCTCAAACCGAAGCGAATCGGGAGCTTTCTTCCCAAAGTTACGCTCATAGTTATACTCCAACGCATATCGATCTGTATGATGTAGATAGTTGTTATAATCTGTATCAATATCTTTCAGACCAATAGTAGAAAGTACTTTAGTAATCACTTTTAAATACGTTGGAATACTATCAGTAAGCGTTCCGTCTATATCAAAAACATATAATGTATCGGATGTGTTCATGTAAATAATTCTTTATTTAAATATAACCTTCCAGGTCAATTCCATATTAAAAATAACATAGACTCTATTTCAAAGTTACATAGAATTTATACATTTAAAAAGAATATAAAATTCATAATCCGTGTATTATAATCTTAATATTGCAATATTACATTTATAATAATTGTATTCATTTAATTTTAAACTTCATGTATCTTTGGTTCTATGACAGAAACTCTTCACATAGCTATTATTCAGACGCATCTTGTCTGGGAGAATGCTGTAGCAAATCGTACAAATCTAGACACCTTGTTACATCAAGTATCTGATGAGGTTCAACTTGTTATTTTGCCTGAAATGTTTACGACGGGATTTAGTATGAATCCTGTGACGCTGGCAGAATCTATGGAAGGTCCTACGGTGATGTGGCTAAAAAACTGGGCACAACAAAAAAAGATAGCCATTTGTGGGAGTATTATCATTTCTGAAAATAACAACTATTACAATCGGTTTTTGTTTGTGAAACCTAATGGAGACATTACGTATTATGACAAACGCCATCGCTTTATGATGGCTGGGGAAGGGGAGTTGTATACTGCTGGAGAAGACTCGGTTCTTATAGAGTACCAAGGGTGGAAATTGTTTCCGCAAATATGCTATGATTTACGTTTCCCTGTTTTTGCTCGTAATACGGTAGATTATGATGCTGTTATATATGTAGCAAATTGGCCAAAACCTCGAGTGGGTGCTTGGGATGCTTTACTCAAAGCAAGAGCAATAGAAAACATGAGTTATGTTATAGGTGTCAATCGTATAGGGTTAGATGGTAATGGGCTCGAGTATGTCGGTCACTCTGGTGTTTACAATGTGCTGGGGGATGAGGTTGCTTTCGCGAAAGCGGAAGAAAAAATAATCACATCAATACTATCAAAAGATCATATCATAACCACAAGACAGAAGTTACCTTTCCTTGAGGATAGAGACCTATTTACGATGAATTAATTTTTAAGTGTGAGCGCTTTTACAAGAGACCAACTCGCATTTACTTCGATGTCTTCTCCAAAATGAATTACTTTTTCAGGCTGTCTTTTTTCGAGATAATTTCCTGTGTCGTATATTTTATTACCATTCTTATCTTCTATAACTTGTATGAGGTAGGTAGCAGGCTTTAAGATGTTAAAGTCAAATACCGTCTCACTTGTTGTATATCGTTCTTGTATAACTTCTCCTTTTTTATCTGTAAGTTGGATGATATAAGGGAAGTTTTTTGCATTTACTAATGAGAATTTGATGTTACCATAGTCAGACAGTTCTTTTGTGGTTGTCGTATAGGATAAGGTGTCATTTACACTTCCAAAAAAATCTGTGATCGCACCGGGTAATGCCGTAATGGTATATTTGGTTTTTTCTTCAGTTTTAAATGTTAAGGATATATTTGTTTTTTTTTCAGAAAGAAGCATTTTATAATCTACCGGAATAGAATCTTTAACCACACTAATAAGGCTGTCTTTTATAGTCTGTAAAGGAATATTACTTCGTATTTCAAAAGGAGCATTTTGAACAATAGTTCTTCCCGTTTTTGAAGAAAAACGTAAGGAGTCTGCTTGTGGCGTGCGTAGTTTTGCTACTAACGTATCTCTATATCTACGACCTTTTATTTCAAAAACAAGAGAGTCTATTTCTGGCTTAGGGTCAAACCAATAGTATAGGGTGTCTGTATTGGTTTTTTGAGAAATCGTAGATCTAAAATTTGGAGGTGTTTCTGTAAGTAAATCTATAGAAATACTATCTATAGGGCCAGAAATACCAAACGTTAATCTATTTAATCCTGAATGTCTAGGGCGAGATGATTTTGTCTCTGGAACTTCTTTAAATAGTTTTAAGGCATAACTACTATCACTCGGTATGGTTATAAATTCTTTTAAAAAAGCAACTTTATCTTTATTAGGTTGAAAAGTGAAATTTGCATCTTCATCTTTCATAGCAATAAGCATATACTCACCTTCTTTTATATTTCCTATTTCAAATGAAGTAAGACTGTCTAATGTATTTGTTACATATCTCGGGCGTTCATTGTAAATAATAGAATCTGTAAATGTACTATCTATCGTATATAACATGACAGATACAAAGTTGTCAGGAGTGCTTTTGAGTTCATCTGTGATGGTTCCTTTAACAGTAAGACTATCTATATAATCGCCTGTAGAAAGCACGTATTTAAAATAAGAAAATGGGTTGCTTTCATTATTGTCTACAATACTTTGCCCAAAATTAAATACGTATGTTGTATTGGGTTCTAGCGTGTCTTTAATTTCAATATTTACATACTTAGCTGCAGATCCCTGTGGAGAAATCACCGTGTTTTCAAGAGGCGGAGAGACGATTAACTGTTTTTGATAATCCTTAAGCTTGATGTATTCATCAAAATAAATACGAATCCTGTTTCCTTCAAAATTGGTTGTGAAGTTAGGCGGTTCAGATTTAATAAATACAGGCGGGATACTATCTTGAGCGCCTCCAGTAGGAGAACCCCTTTTAGCACAGTTAACTAAAGTAAGTGACATCAACGCGATTGCCCCAAGATAATAAAGACACTTTTTTGCTTTCAAAGTATATATAGATGTAGTATTCATTAATGTAGCAAAGAAACAACTAATTTTTAGCCAAACGAAATACTTATTGCGCTATTGCCATCGTTGCAATACTTAACTTTATTTTAGGAATTTTAAGTAATTGTAAGGCACAAGCCTCTAAGGTGGCTCCTGTGGTAAGAATATCATCTACCAGTAAAATGTGTTTTCCTGCAAGTGATTGATTTTCTAGTATTGAAAACGCATCTAAAACTTCATCACTTCTAGAAAAACGACCTTTAAAAACTTGCGTCTTGG
>JBLHOX010000254.1:0-5242 GCA_047623725.1 Dokdonia sp.
ACGTTTTAACCCTTTTAATCCGTCACCATACCAGTCGTGATTACCGGGTATAAAAACAACGTTCCCGTCAAAATTAGTGACCACATCTACTTGTGCTTGTAATTTATGTTCAGCATCTTTTCTAGTCTTTGCTTCTTCATCAGGTAATCCAGCATCATAAATATTATCACCTAAAAATACGGTGTAATCCTTTGTGCTACCTACCGTATCTAGCATCTTCTTAAGTGCTTGTAAGGCATCTGTACTCCCATTAATTTCTGCTCCACCTGCATCCCCTATAAAGTAAAAGGAAGTAGCTTTTTTTTGCTTTCGCGAAAGCGCACTCTGCCCTTCTACTATTTTGTATTGAGGAGCATATGTAGCACAACCAAATGCGAAAATTAGAAATAAACTATAAACAAATATGTATTTTACCTTCATATGTAATTTTTAATGTAATTTTAGGTCTAAGAAAAACAAAATTCTGCGTATGACTCCTTTGGTTGAAAAAACGGATGCATTTGTAGCTGATCTTTTAGAGAAACAGCTTCCAAAAACATGTATTTATCACAATTATGTACATGCAAAACGTGTATATAAAAGTACTAAAGAAATTATAGAAAAGAGTGATCTTTCCCTAGAAGAAAAAGAAGATGTATTAATTGCCGCTTTTTTACACGACACCGGATACATAGAAGGTAGAGATGGTCATGAAAAAAAATCGACAGAAATTGCTCAGCAGTTTCTCTCTAAAGAAGGACATCCTCAGGAACGTATTGATTTGATTAACCAAGCCATTATGGCTACTAAAATGGAGAACACTCCAGAGAGCAAACTCGATAAAATAGTAAGAGATGCAGATGCCTCCCATTTTGCCAAAAGTTATTTTGAAGAGGCTAGTGAATATCTACGACAAGAATTACGTATTCAAGACATCGCAGAACATTCTCAAGAAGATTGGCGCAAATGTAATATAGAAATGTTTACCACAGCCCATCGTTACTACACAGCGTATGCTATAGAGCATTGGAAACCAAAAAAGGATGCCAATCTTATAAAAATGCTAGGCGAACAAAAAACGCTTAAAAAGGCTAAGAAAAAGGAAAAACTAAAAGCAAAGCTTAAAGATGAAAGTCCTGAAAAAGGAGTACAATCTATGTTTAGGATTACCTTGCGTAATCACATAAAATTAAGTGACATTGCAGATACAAAAGCAAATATTTTACTTTCTGTAAATGCCATTATCTTATCAATGGCATTATCTAATTTGATTCCAAAATTAGATAATCCATCTAATGCATATCTTATTGTTCCTACGGCAGTCTTTATTCTTTTTAGTATTGTTTCTATGATACTATCTGTACTAGCGACGCGTCCCAACGTTACTGGTGGTAAATTTACGAGAGAGGATGTGGAGCAAAAGAAAGTGAATCTATTATTTTTTGGTAATTTCCATAAAATGAGCCTTACAGATTTTGAATGGGCCATTAATGAAATGATGCAAGACAAAGACTATATCTATTCTGCATTAACAAAAGATTTGTATTTCTTAGGACTTGTATTGGATAGAAAATATCGTATTCTTAGAGTAACATATACCGTCTTCATTATTGGTATTATTGCTTCTGTAATTGCCTTTGCTATTTTCTTTAAGATGCAAGAGGTCCCAGCAGCGGTATTACCTTAAATGAACTACCTCGATGCAAGCATACGAGGTATCAAATCCCAAAAGGAGAAAATCACAAATTCCAAAAAAAAAGAAAAATACAATGCAAGAATCTAGGAATTAAACCCTGAGAGATTAAAAGAAAAAGAACTTATAAAAAAAGCCTAGCGTAATGCTAGGCTTTTTTTTATGATCTGATCTCTTCTATGAGATCATCATAGGTGTAATATTGTTTATTTTCATCTTTACCAGTAGGTATTTTATATAATACCTCGACGCGTATGGCCTTGAGCCCCGTAACAGCTTGCAAATCTTGAAGCTCTACAATTTCTACAGTGTCACCTAAATATTGTTTTGCTTGTAAGAATTTGATATAACGCATATACTCACGCTCATCTTCTTTCTGACTATACACAATGGCTATTTTACCAGGCTGTGTCACACGCTCACTAGTGCCTTTAATATGTGCTTTATCTACACGTTTTTTAACAACTTCGTAACGTGCATTATATGTACCATCTACATCAAAACGTTTTTCATCCATTCTAAAACGTACTGAAAGTGACGTATTAAAAACTAAGATCATAGAAGCAACATCTAATGGATGTGGTAATTTTTTGGAAAGCTTATAATGTGCATTTTCCATCTCACACATCACTTGCAATTGCCATAACCTAAGGTTGTAGAGATATATTTTATTAAAACTATTCTCTCTTGTTATAGATTCTCCAATGTACATATTATGCTCTACGCCATCTGTTTTGAAACGCTCAAAAAAGTGAGGATACATACCTTGTGCTTCTTCTTGTTTTTTATCCAATACAGAAGCCATACGCTTATTGATAAGCATTACAGAGTCATCATAGGATTTTCTGTATTTATAAATAAGCCCCATACCTTCTTCTAGTAGGTCATTATAATCATTAATAAGAGACGCTATAGTCTCTTCTTGAGTTTTTAAATGCTCAAATAAAGGATGTATATCGTTACTTAAAAAATTAAGAATACTTCGCTCACTATCTACTTGTAGTCCATCTTTTATTCCTTGTACAAATGTCTCTATTCTAAATAGGAACTCTTCATACACAGGTAATTTCTGAGATTCATTGGCATGCGTAAGAATCGTCTTAACTTCTTTTAATTGTAAAAGTAAATCTTTCTTTACAGCTGTATTCCTCGCTTCAGAAGATCCTTTAATATCGATTTGTCCAAATAATGGATACACATCTTTAAATACAATATCTCTATAAGCAACAGAAGCTCCTGTATCTATTTGTGTCGTCACCACACGTTTTGCCTCTTTTCTAAACTTCCAATACACACTAGGGTGTATAGAAGTACATTCATTTTGTATGATAATTTCTAGTTCATTTTCCATCTGTTCTCTAGAGCGTTTTACTGAGTCGAGAAGATAGGGCATGATATCAAGTAACTTATTAGCATTAATACTGTTAAGATCCTGTCTATTAGGAGATACAATTTCTAAAAGTCCTAAAAAAGTGTCTCCATCTGCAATAGGTGCAAAAATGGCGCTCTTTATGTTTTGATCTAATAAATTCTTATAAAAATGCTCTGTTGGATCAGAACTCAAATAACGTTCTACATCAGAAACGGCAAAGAATTGTTTCTTTGTAAATATGGTATAGAACGAGCCACTACATAACGCACTACTACACGCTCTTTTTTGCTCTGCATTCAGGACAAAACTTTCTACATTGTTATAGGGAACACGCTCTAATGTTTTTTCTTCTTCATTATAATTTGAAAAACCAACCTTAATCTCTGGAAGATTAAATATAGATTGAAAAATATTATGGAATCCCTCTATAAAATCGGTATCACTTTTATCATATCGTAGGAGATTAGTTTTAAAATCTGACAACGATACATCTGAGGTTGCATCATATAGATTTGCTAATATGAATCCTTTAAAATGCCAGCCGTCTGGTGGAAATTTTTCTTTCCAAATATCAATATTATCAAAGTTATCTAATAACACTTCGACATCTTTATCTGTGATTTCTGGAGTATCTGCCCCTTTTTCAATATTCATATAATCCCCATTATACAACATGCGATAATGACGTGTAATACCATTTTTATCAGGTATGTCGTAAAAGAAAGGTCTTCTAAAATCAATATTATACCCATAATGTTGTATCAGTATAATACTGCATCCCATGATATAAGCAGTGCTTTCATCAAAATTACGTAACTCGAGGTCATAGCCATCTCCTGCTTCTTTTAAAATCTTATCATAACGTCTTGACGACTTAATAATGAGTTCGTTAAAAGGAAGACACGCTATTTTAATTTCGTTTTGCTGTAAGATATCAGAAAACAGATCAGCGAGTATCAAATCAATTTGTGGCTTATATGCTTCCACTTGTTTAATATCTGTAAGACCTTCTACAAGTGCTGGATATTCTTCTGTAAGCTTAATAACGCGCTCAGCACGTTCTCTATGTAGGGTATCACTATCTTCTGTAAGATATGATTTATACGTTTCTATTAACTTCTCAAAGCTAACATGAATCTGCATCGGGAAATCTTCTTCTAAAAAAGCCATGAGCATTGGGTGTATTATATTCTAACAACTATCGGGCACTTAAAACTAGCCCTCAGATAGTATATTAGACGGATAATAAGTATTTTTGTTACTCAAATTTACGCATTTATGAGAAGAATTTTAATAGTAGCCCTAGGACTTTTGGTTTTTGCTTGCGCGAAAAAAGAAAACTATAGCGTCAAAGGGACTGCATCGGGTATCGAGGATGGTACAGTAATCTATCTTCAAGAGTTAGGAGAAAATAATAAACGTATTGCTTTAGACACTGCGGTTGTGACAGCCGAAGCCTTTGTTTTTACAAAACCTCGTGAAGCTGGTAAAGGAATACAAATACTCTCTACTTCCTTAGGCAGACAGCAACTTTTAATCGTAAAAGACCAAGCACCACTTACGATTACTTTATATAAAGATAGCATTCCTTCGTCATTAGTAACAGGTAGCAAAGGGAACGAGCTTTTTAATATCTATACCACAAACAGTCGCCGACTCAATAAGAAAAAAGCCGAACTCAAACAAAAGCTGAATCAATCGCAAAGGGAAACCGATGGGATTATGGTCACAGAATATACCGCTCAAATAAAGGCGCTAGACCAACAGTATATTGAAACAAAAAAGCAAGTATTGAATGAAAATACCGATACGATGGTTTCTATCATGGCGTTATCAGATTTGATCAATGCCAAAGTATTGGATATAAAAGAAACCGAAACCTATTACAATTCACTAGCATCAGATGTACAGAAGTCTCCTATTGGGAATAGCATTAAAAATTATATTGCACAACAAAAATCACAACGTGCCGCTTCAAACGTAGCCAGTGTAGGTAATAAAGCACCTGCCTTTAGTGCACAAACACCCGAAGGAAAAGAATTAGCTTTATCTGAAACGCTAGGAAAATATACCATTATTGATTTTTGGGCATCTTGGTGTAAACCATGCCGTATGGAAAACCCAAATGTGGTACGTGTGTATAACAAATACCACGACAAAGGATTAAATATCATAAGTGTATCGCTAGACAAGTCAGG
>JBLHOX010000255.1:0-5218 GCA_047623725.1 Dokdonia sp.
TGAACTACCCCGAGGCAGAGCCATCGAGGTATCAAGCGGAAAAAACTTATTTTTAGTTTTATGAAAACTATCCGTTTTCAAACTTTCCTCTTTGACCCCGAGGTAGAACCTCGAGGAATTCTATAGAGTAAATCAATAGGAATAGACGTTAAACTTGTTAACTCTGCATAGGTTAACGTTAGGGTTGTTCTTGGCAAAGCATTGGGTCCAATAGTGAAGAGGTTTTGATCAATTGTTTTTATTAAAATCTCTGTAGATGATTGATCGCCATTATCCAAGCTATTATCTTTAAAAAGCGCATACACCTCTATATTTTCTAATAACGCTTCAGATTGTTCTAATTGTGCTTCTAGATCTACACTAAACGTGCTTGAAAGATCATCTAGGATGAGATCAGAATTATTAAAATTTAAGGTTCTAATAAATGCGCCCGAATTGCCTTGATCTCCAATGATATCGGTTGCTTTATCATCTTCTGAACAGGATATTAATAGAAAAATAGAAATACAAAGAGTCGTTATTGAAAATGATTTCATTGCAAGGTGTTTTTGGTTGTTTTAAGAATGTAATCAATATCTAATAACCATAGGTAAAAGTTTATAAGGTATTACCTATGCTTATTAGGATATTCATTTTAAAAAACCAATACATCCTTGTATATCATTCTGTTTATAAACTACTTGGAGATATAAGGCTTAAAGAGGTATGGGTTACAGATAGAGAGTGACTTCGCAACGTCTTCTTTGATTTTTATAAGTTGCATTATTATACGGCTACAAACGTATTTGAAATTAATTATAAGCGTATTTTTGGTTTGTGAAAAAAAGATCCCAATTTGAATTTGTGACCTTGATGGCATCCTTAATGTCTATCGCTGCTTTGGCACTTGACGCCTTGCTACCTGCGCTAGAAACTATTGGTCTTGTTATCGGGATAAAAGATAGTGTAGATAATCAATTACTGGTGGTGGCAATCTTTCTAGGCTTAGGTATTGGTCCTCTTTTTTTTGGACCTTATTCTGACAGTATTGGGCGTAAGCCTATTGTCTATATGGGATTAGCTTTATTTATCGTTGCAAGTTTTATTTGTGTATATGCTCAGAGCCTTGAAGTGATGCTTGTAGGTCGTGTTTTACAGGGTATTGGTCTTGCTGCTCCTAGAACGATTAGTATTGCTATTATACGTGATATGTATAGTGGCGATTATATGGCGCGTATCATGTCTTTTATTACCGTGGTATTTATATTGGTTCCTGTTATTGCACCTGCCTTAGGAAAACTTATTTTGAACGTATACGAATGGCAAGGTATTTTTTACATACAAGTGATCTTTAGTATTATCATTAGTATTTGGTTTTGGAGACGACAACCCGAAACTCTTACCATTAAAAACCGTGTTCCCTTTTCTGGAATTTCTTTTGTTAAAGGCTTTAAAGAAGTCATTATGCAAAAGTCTACCATGGGATACACCTTAATATCAGGTTTTATTGTAGGATCTTTCTTAGTGTATTTAAGTGCTTCTCAACAAATTTTCGAATTACAATACGGACTTAAAGAAGAATTCCCATATATATTTGCGACGACAGCATTTTCTATAGGAATGGCCATTTACTTGAATGGTACATTGGTGCTCCGTTTTGGAATGAAACGTCTTGTACATACAGCTCTTTTTGCGTTTTTCTTTATAGCGCTGTTATATACGGTCTTATTTTCCTCAGGTATAAATCCTCCTATAGAGGTTTTAATAGGCTTCTTTTGTGCTCAATTTATTGCTATAGGGTTTCTTTTTGGAAATATACGGGCACTAGCTATGGAGCCATTAGGACATATCGCAGGAATGGCAGCTGCGATTACTGGGTTTATATCTACGATGATGGCGGTGCCTATCAGTATTTATATAGGTAGTTTTGTAAAAACGTCTTCCCTCCCACTATTTATAGGGTTTTCTATATCGGGAATCATTTCTATAGCAATTATTGGATGGCTTCGTGTCGTTAACAAGAAAAGCAAAACACTCGCTTCTAACTAATCATACGGCTCTTATATGTTCTTTAAGAATACCTGTCTTTAGTAAGAAAATACCATTTATGGCAAGTCTAAGTTTAATATCAAACAGATTATGAAAAATTTTGGTTAAAATCAAAATTATGTATTTATAAACATTGTTTGTCAATTCATTACGATCTAGTCTTAGGTCTTTTAGCGTATGTTTTCGCTATCGTACACCACTACTTTAGACCACAAATGTGAGGACTCTGCAATAAATTGTTTGTGAGCAGGTTCTTCTTGATATTGGTCTTGCGTTGCTTTGTCTTTAAAGGTAAGTAACAAGCTATAGGTATAACTATTGTCTATAACATCTCTGTTTGTGCTTGCAGGTACGCCTATATGCTTTGTCGAAATATAAGGTGATTGATCTATAAAGTTGGTCAGTGATGCTTCAAATGCTTTTCTTTCCTCTGGATTCTCTGGATTATGGAGCCAAAAATAAACCGTGTGTGCAAAATCACCTAGTGTTGGGGTTCCTCCTTTGGTTGGATTTGTACAACTAGTCATCATGAAGATACTAAAAAGGGAGATACAGAAGGTTTTCATACTTATTTTTTATGTTTTCGCATCTCTAAAGTAGTGCATTTATGAATTCAATAATTGCATATTTATTATGAAATTGTTTCTTCTCTCATTTGTACTTCTATTTTCATCATTCCTCTATTCACAACAAATCACCATACTTGAAGATCAGGTAAAAGTCGACTTTAATTTTACAAGTGAAGATGTAGATGGCGAATTCGGTGATTTCAAATTTACAGGGAATATAGATATAACGTCTATAGAAACAGCTACGTTCTCAGGATCTGTAGCGACAGAAAGCTTGGATACAAATAATTGGTTACGTAATAGACATTTGCGAAGTCAAAAATACTTTTATACCAAAGCGCATCCTCGCCTCTATTTTAAAAGTAATACGATTGAGTTTACCAATTTGGGTTTTCGCGTAAGCGGAATGATCACCATAAAAGGGATTACAAAAGATGTCGTTTGGGAGTTTATAAAAACTAGAGAAATGCTGATGGGTGTTGCAGCTATTAATACCCATGACTATGATATAAAAGTATATGATGAACGGGAACGTAATCAGGTTATTATAAAAATCATTCTCCCTTATACATTTTGATCTCGTTTAGAGTCTCTTCGTTACAGCGTCGATAATACCCACTTCGTTTTTTGTCGCGTACGCTACTATCGAAAGCTGATCATGATCTTGTATCCAATCGGGAAGTTTTAATTCAATCTGCCCGTTAGAAGTATAGCGAGATACCGTTTCTTCTGCGACTACAACATGGGTGTTTTTTAATGTCTTATTACGGTTTTCTCCTCGTTTTACTTGTGTGATTTTTTGATCTATGGCAACGACAAAAGTAAGTTGGTTTGCGATGCTAATATCAGATACGCTATAGGCTACAGAAATAGTTTTTCCTTTTTGATGTGCTTTATTAATTACCAAGCCTACAGGCTGTCTAAATTCATTTTTAGACTTTAGGACACGATATATAGAAGATCTATCAGACCCTGTATAATGCGTACGCCCGTTGATGACTGCTTGTGGTGTGTATACATTACGTGACTTAAATTTTTCTGCATAGTCATATTGTTTCTGTGTAAAACCTTTTGTGGCAAAAGGATCTTTCCATCCTATATAATCCCAATAATCAACGTGATAAGAAAGTGTGATCACATCATCTCCAAATTCGTTTTTAATCTCTTCGAGTACAGCATCTGCTGGCGGACAACTACTACATCCTTGAGAGGTGAACAATTCTATAACAGTGGGTGTTTCTTGTGCACTCAATTCCATTTGAAGTAACAGCGTAAAGAACAAAATAAGGATTTGTGAAGTACGTATCATCGCTTTTTTTAATGATAAGTCTATAGAAAACCAGATGCCTTACGGGTATCAACTAAAAAAACCTGACAAATATGTCAGGTTTTTGATTGTATTTTAAAGTGTAGAAACCTTCTTAAAACTTAGTTGTACTATCTATTGGTGTCATAGATTCTAAACTACTCTTAACTGTTTTTGAACTAGTTTCTTTTATGATTAGACGTTGCTCTTTTGTAAAAGTGGTATCCATATTGATATCTCTAAGAGGATTTGCTTTTAAATATTTTGCAAAATTACCAGCCTTTTCCTTAGCGGTATACGTAAGGAGTTCTACTAAAATTGTTTTTTGAGTTTCAGAAAAATCGACTTTAGACGTAATCGTCTGTACTTGCTTTTCGACTGTTTTTTTAATTTGATCTGTAGTAACACTTTGTGCTTGAACAGATACATACGCTAGACAGCATAATGCTAGTAAAATGACTTTTTTCATGGTGTAGGTATTTATAATTCGGGTGTTGTAAATATAGTAAAATATTACGTATTACACCTCTTGTCGTGTTTTAAGGGTTTGCTTTCGCGAAAAAACTTACAGAACACGCATCTAATTAACTATATATTCCAATTAAAAAAGAGTGTATACATACCCGTTTTATATGTATTTTAGTAGGATAAATTGTTTTCATGAAAAGAATACTCTTAGGATTGGTTTTATGCCTCTCATTTTCAATGATAGAAGCGCAAAATCTTGCCGTTTTAAAATATAAAGGTGGTGGTGACTGGTATTCCAACCCTACTTCCCTACCCAATCTCATTGCGTTTTGTAATGAAAACATAAATACGGCTATGGATCCTACACCAGATACGGTAGATCCGGGAAGTATCGATCTATTCCAGTATCCATTGGTGCATATGACAGGACATGGAAATATGTTCTTTAGTGATGAAGAAGCAGAGAATCTACGCAACTATTTACAAAGTGGTGGTTTTTTACATATTGATGATAACTACGGGATGTTTGAATATTTACCGAAAGAACTCAAAAAGATATTTCCTAATCAGGAATTAGTAGAATTACCTGCTTCGCATCCCATTTTTAATACTGCATTCAGATTTCCACAAGGATTGCCAAAAATTCATGAGCATGATGGTAAACGTCCTCAAGCTTTAGGATTGTACTCAGATAATAGACTGGTGGTCTTATTTACTATGGAAAGTGACTTAGGAGATGGTTGGGAAGATACCGAAGTACATAATGACCCTGAATCTATACGTCAAAAGGCACTACAAATGGGTGCTAATATTGTAAAATTTGCTTTTGAAAATTAGACGATGAAAC
>JBLHOX010000256.1:0-5213 GCA_047623725.1 Dokdonia sp.
GTCCTAAACGTGTAATACGTTGGTCATTTCTACTTACCTGATGTAAATCGGCAGTAGGGTTAGGTTGCATAGACCGAAACTTATAACAGTAAAATTCTTTGTAATCTAATCCGTTTCGTTTTTGTTTGAAAAACACGGGACCTTTTGAATCCATCTTGATCAAGATCGCTATAATAGGTGTTAACCAAGATAGTAATCCGACAAGAACTAGAATGGCCATCACAATATCAAACGTACGTTTTATAAACTGATTAAGTGGTGTATCTATCGGGATGGTACGTAAGGATAGTATAGGTGTAATTCCTAAATATTGATAGTTAAGTTTTTTTGTAAAAATTTCTTTATTGTCTGGAATAAACTTAAGAATCTTAAGGTTATTATCTGCAAATTCTGAAATCTCACGTATTTGCTCATTTGTAAATTCTGAAATAGAGCAGTAAATCTCATCAATGCTATTATCTATAATAAATGAAAAGCAAGATTCTAATGATTGTTCTCCTGAAGGCTGTACATCAAACTTATTAATAACTTGATAGCCATACGTTTTATTAGAATTAAAGAAATTTTCTAATTGTTGTGTCTTTGGGTTTACTCCTAAAATAACAATGCGTCTATAGTTACCTCCTAGTACTGTTCTATATTTCTTAAGAAGATAAAACACCCCTAGTTTTACAATAGTAATACCAATGAAAACATAAAGTATATAGGCGGTAACTTCTTTAGGTACGCTATTGATCTCGTGAAAGAATCCGAAAAATGCAAATACTAACAGTGTAAATAAAATCAATTGAATCCCTAATAACGAAAAGATTCTAATAAGAGGTGTATACCGATATACTTCATAAAAGTTAGACTTTATAGCTGAAACGATCCAGGTGAAAGCAATAAAACCAATAAATAGGAATAGATGCGTATCCATTACTAGACACACCTTTGCTAGTATGATAATGATCAAAAGATCAATACTATAAATAATAGGTCTGATAAAGCCAGAATATCTTCCTTTTTTGTAGGCCATTCGTTATTTTACTATGTGCTTTGAGAAGTCTTTATGCTCACTTTTGTGCAATTGTTCTTTTGTGAGGCTTCTAAAATACTCGTACGTTCGTTTCATTCCTTCACTACGGGACACTTTTGCTTCCCATCCTAATATCTTTTTTGCCAAACTTATGTCTGGTTTACGCTGCATTGGGTCATCTACAGGTAATTCTTTATAGATAATTTTTTGATCTGTTCCTGTTAATTTTATAATCTCTTCTGCAAAATCTTTGATGGTAATCTCATCAGGGTTTCCAATATTTACGGGTAAGCTATAATCGCTCATCAATAATCTATAAATCCCTTCTATTTGATCCTCTACATAACAAAAAGAGCGTGTTTGTAAACCGTCTCCAAAAATCGTTAAATCTTCTCCTCGAAGCGCTTGCCCCATAAAGGCTGGTATAACTCTACCGTCATTGAGTCGCATTCTAGGTCCATAGGTATTAAAAATACGTACAATACGGGTTTCTAGTCCATGATACCGATGATATGCCATGGTAATAGATTCTTGAAAACGCTTTGCCTCATCATATACTCCTCTAGGCCCTATGGTATTTACATTACCAAAATACGCTTCTGTTTGAGGGTGTACTAGGGGATCTCCATACACTTCTGAAGTAGATGCAATAAGGATGCGTGCATTTTTCTCTTTTGCCAGTCCTAAAAGATTATGGGTTCCTAAAGATCCTACCTTAAGGGTTTGAATAGGTATTTTAAGGTAATCTATAGGGCTTGCAGGTGATGCAAAATGTAATATATAATCGAGTTGTCCAGGCACGTGAACAAACTTTGTCACATCATGATGATGAAACTCGAAGTGTTCGAGTTTAAATAAGTGTTCGATATTTGCAAGATCTCCTGTAATAAGATTGTCTATCCCTATTACATGAAAACCTTCCTTTATAAATCGATCACATAAATGAGAGCCTAAAAATCCTGCGGCTCCTGTTATTAAAACTCGTTTACGCATATTATGCTTCTTTTCTACCTATAGATATATATGTAAATCCTTCCTTCTCCATATCTTCTACATCATATAGGTTACGTCCATCAAAAATTGTGGATTGATTCAAATTATTATTAAGCTTTGTAAAGTCTGGGGTTCTAAAAATACTCCATTCTGTACTTATGACCAACGCATCTGCATTTTCTGTCGCATGATACATATTTGTAGCAAACTCAATTTGGTCATTGTATTTTGCTTTTACATTGTTCATCGCTTCTGGATCAAATGCACTAATTTTTGCTCCTTTTGCGAGTAATTCATCTATCATATATAGCGATGGTGCTTCTCTAATATCATCTGTTTCTGGCTTAAATGCTAGTCCCCAGATGGCTATTTTTTTTCCTTGAAGATCGCCCTCAAAATGAGCTGTTATTTTAGGAATCAGTTTCACTTTTTGATGATTATTTACATCTATAACGGCATCTAATATCTTAAATTCATATCCGGATTCTTTTCCAGATTTATGAAGTGCTTTTACGTCTTTAGGAAAGCAAGAACCTCCATATCCTATACCGGGGAATAAAAATCGTTTTCCTATACGTGAGTCTGTTCCCATCCCACGACGCACTTTATCTACATCGGCCCCTACGAGTTCGCAATAGTTTGCAATCTCGTTCATAAATGTAATTTTAGTCGCCAGAAAAGAGTTGGCAGCATATTTTGTGAGCTCTGCTGATTTTTCATCCATAATGATGATAGGATTTCCTGATCGTACAAAAGGCTTATAGAGTTTTTCCATAAGTTGTGTAGCTCTCTCTGATGAAGATCCTACGACGATACGTTCTGGTTTTAGAAAATCATCTACAGCAAATCCTTCTCTTAGGAATTCTGGGTTTGAGACCACGTCAAAATCTATGGTTGTTTTTGCAGCAATCGTTGCGCGTACTTTTTCTGCAGTGCCTACAGGGACGGTACTCTTATCTACAATGACTTTGTAGCTTTTCATTTTCACGCCTATATCATTGGCAACCCCTAGCACATAGGATAAGTCGGCAGATCCGTCTTCATCTTCTGGGGTAGGTAATGCTAAAAATATAATTTCTCCGTGATCAAGACCGTGTTGAAGTTCGGTTGTAAAAGAAAGCCTTCCTGCTTTGATATTACGATCAAAAATGACATCAAGGTGAGGCTCATAAATAGGTACCTCCCCGTTTTTCATACGTTGTACTTTATTTTTGTCTATATCTACACAGACCACTTCGTTACCTGTTTCGGCAAGGCATGTTCCTGTTACTAAACCAACATAGCCTGTTCCTACTACGGTTATCTTCATATCTCAACTTAGTTAAAACACAAAAATAGGGAAGTATTTACAGTCTTTTATGACGATAGGGATTATAATTGCGAGAGTTCCTTTAAAAAGGAGTCTAAAATTTGATTTTTAGCAAAGTCGGAGACTACATATTTTCTTGCTTTTACTCCCATTTCTTTAGATACATCTGGGGAATTTACTAGGGTTTCTAACTGATGTATTACCGTATTTACCTCTTTTTCAGAGCTATAATATCCTCCTTGGGATAATGACATACTGGTGGCTACTTCAGATTGTGCGTGTCCTGTAATAATAGAGGGTTTTGCACTTGCCATCATTCCTAATATTTTGGATGGCATCACCGTATCTAGGACTTCTGGTTTTTGAAAAAGAATATGGACATCTGCACTACACAAGAGGTCTGATAATTCTTCATAAGGAACGGGAGGGTACAATGAAATTCCTGGGTATGATTTTATTTCTTCTTCAAGCCATACGCGTTTTGAACCGTCTCCTACAATGATAATTTCAAAGCGTTTATCATCGATTTCTTGAGCAAATTTCATAAAAAAGTCCCAGTCTTGTTTATCACCAATATTACCAGAATATAGGATTTTAAATTTCGGAGATGTTAGGTATGAGTGCGCTTTCGCGAAAGCGGGATCCATCTGCTTTTCATCTATCCAATTAGGCAAGAAATAAGTAGGAGCTGTCGTTTTTTTCTTAAGTTTTTCAATCATTGTATGACTGATGGTACTTACTTTATCTGCTTTTGAAAACAATGATTTTTCAACCCACATCAGGAATCGATAAACGATTCCTCCTTTTTGCTCACCACTCTTGGTAAGTCCTGATTGAAAGGCTGCATCAAACTCAAAGTCTTGTATATGAATCCATGATTTTGCACTAAATCGCTTTTTCTGGATATATCCTAAAAGGGTAGAACTTGTAAAAGGGACAATAGAAATCACCACATCACATTTTTTAATTTTCCAGAGATTCCAAAAAGATCCCCAAGTAAAGGAAAGGATATGAATGATTCTTTTTAAAAAAGTGGGATTTGCAGGTACATACTGCTTGTACCTATAGACGTTTATAGTTCCTAACTCTTCTTTTAAGTATGAAGACTTATTTTGATACTCTGAAGCAATTTTCCATTGTGGATAATAGGGAAATGCAGTGATTACATCAAGTTCTACATTGTGCGCTTCCAGATACTGTGCGAGTTGGGTAGAATATAATCCAATCGCTGTACTTTCTGGATAGAAATTAAGACCAATGAGTGTAATATGAGTGCGTTTCTTCAAGAAAAAATATTTAGGCTACAAAGAACGTATTTTTTGTGAAGTTATACACGGTCTCGCATGGGTTTTGCCGGATTACCTATGCATATTTTACCTGATGGTAGGTCTTTAAAAACACTACTCCTTGCTCCTACTACAGTACCTTCTCCAATAGTAACTCCTGGAGCGACATAGGTGTCTGTAGCAAGCCAGCATTTTTCTCCAATCGTTATTTTTTTTGCATAAATTTTAAAATCTGGAGATTCATAATCGTGAGTTCCTGTACAGATATATCCTTTTTGAGAGATCACTGCATGGGCGCCTATTTCTATTTCTCCAAGTGTGTATAAAACCACATCATCTCCTATCCAGCTATAATCTCCGATGGTGAGTTTCCAAGGGTAGGTGATTTTTGCCGTAGGTCTTACAATCACTCCTTTCCCTATTTTAGCTCCAAAAGAGCGTAATAAAAAACGCCTCCATCCGTATAAGAATTGAGGAGAACAAGAAAATAGTGTTGCTTGCACAATCCACCATAGTTGTACAGTGATTTTAGACTTTCCTCTAAAGTCTGCTGGCGTTTTATATTGATCTAGGTTTTGATACTTCATGTTATTCTATCCAGCCTTTT
>JBLHOX010000257.1:0-5204 GCA_047623725.1 Dokdonia sp.
AACAATATTACTAAGTGCTATTTCTTATTTCACTTCTTTTGCACAAGAAGAAAACACAGTAGAAGAAACATTATACAATAAGTGGTCTATAGATGTAAGTGCAGGAATTAATAAACCTGTACGCCCGGTATTATCTAGTGCTTTTTCTGAAACGCCTTCTCCTTTTACTATAAATCTTGGAGCTCGTTATATGTTCAATACAAAAGCTGGTTTAAGAGCTAGTTTAGGATATAACAGCTTTACCGAAGGAAATGATGCTGCTGTTGATTTTGAAAGTACATTATACACATTCTCTCTAGAAGGTGTTATCAATGTAGGTAATGTTCTTAATTTTAATGAATGGACAAGAGACTTTAGTATTCTTGCTCATGGAGGATTAGGATACGGAAGGTTAACTTCAAAAACTCCTGTAGATAGAAGTTTTGGAGATGCAGATCAAGTACTAAGTGCTATTGTAGGAATTTCTCCACAAGTGAGACTATCTAACAAAGTATCTTTATTTGGAGATCTTACAGCCGTTGGAAATATAAGACAAAACCTAACATTTGATGGATCTGTTGTAAACAGAACGCTTAGAGGTTTTGATGGTTTTTATATGACAGCTTCTATAGGTGTAAATATCTATCTAGGAAAAAAAGAAGTTCATGCAGATTGGTTTGTAAAAGAATCAATAGATAAAGAAGAAATAGATGCTATAGAAGAACGTCTTGCAAAAGTAGAAACAGACCTTATCGATACAGATCAGGATGGTGTTGCAGATTATTTAGATCGTGAGAAAAACACGGTTTCTGGAGTTGCTGTAGATACCAAAGGGTATGCTTTGGATACAAATAAAAATGGTATCCCAGATGAGTTAGAAGCTGGACTAGAAGCTCAATATGCTAAAAAGAGTGATTTAAATGGCTTATCTAGAGGTGGTAGTTCTGATATTATTGCAAAACTACTTAACGATGGATATGTAAATGTATATTTCCAATTTAATAGTACAAAACCAGAATTATATAGCCTAGATGCTATCAACTATTTAATAAAATATCTTTCTGAAAATCCAAGCAAAAAAGCAGAACTTATTGGTTATGCAGATGAGATTGGAAACCCAACATACAACCAACAGCTTTCAGAAAAAAGAGCAAAAAGAGTATTTGATATTCTTGTAGCTTCTGGTATAGATGCAAACAGATTAACAATTACTGGAGCTGGAGAAGATACAGGAGTAACGTCTAAAGACGCTAGACAACTCGTACGTAGAGTAACTTTTAAACTTAAGTAAGAACACCTTTCTTATTTATTGTATTACCATATTCAAAGCCTCTGTTTTTTACAGGGGCTTTGCTATACCAATTATAATTTAAAATCGTATAATAATAATTTGAATTTTGGTGTGCCTAGATGAAGTAGAAAGTCAAAGCATAGCCTTAGCTACGGTTTTATTTTATCCTGAAATATAGGCGCTCTAGAAACTAATTATGTATGCAATTTTAAGTTTTAAGTGGTATTAGTTAATAACTGGTTGATAAAGTATGTGTACGCTTTAGCGAAAGCGTACTACCTATTCGTACATTTAATAAAACTCAAAATTATGAATGACAGGCCTAATGACATTATACGCATACGCCCAGAAATCCCTTCGGCAAGGGTACATGATCAAATGAGTAGTGAAGAGCGATTTCAAAACGAAACCATTCGACCTATTATCAAACTACAAAGCCCATTACTTATCGCTATTTTTGGCAATTATATCGTAAAACATAAAAATGTGTTTTATGACCTTTCTGTAGATAAAAGAGCTATTTACATAGAAAATGCGATTCAAAAAGATATGAAATTTCGTAATGGCCTTAAAGGGATTATTATCGGTCAATTTACTGTAGAAGAGTATCTTAGGTATACTGAAAATTCATCTGCATTAAATAAGCGAATGATGAATATCGCAAAAGAACGACTTCTTAGTAATATTCAATTATTTGAACGACCAATGACCTTGACAAAAGCGAGTTAATGATTCCCCAAAATCAAAACAATACACCTATAGACCCATCATCTCCCATTGAGTTGATTGTCTTTATAGCCTTACCAATACTGTTGATTGTGGTCTATTTTGTTGCAAGAAGACAACGTAAACGTAAAAACAAAAACGCTTAGTCCAATAATGAGGCTCCGTTTAAGTCGGTGGTTAATACATCACTCATCAAATCAAAGAATGGGCGTAAGAGTTTATAGTGATGTGACACTTTTTCTCCAAAATCGGCTGCATGTACCTCAGCATCTGTAAAGGTGTGTACTACAAAAAAGCTTTTGAGTCGGAGGAGATCAATATTGGGATCTTCTTTACTAAAACCTTTAGGAGCTGTTTTTACAACGTCCTTTGCTTCAAAGTGTCCTCCATACGCTTTCGCGAAAGCGGGCTCAGCAAGAATCTCACGTATCTCACTACTATCCATCTGAAATTCAGAACGGATACGTAACAAATCTTTAGGTTCTGGATTAAAAAAACCACCAGCCACCACCGATTTCCCCCCTGGTTCTAACCGCAAATAATAACCTCCTCTACGATGCGCTCCTGCCCTACTAAAACTAGCGCTACGATGTACATTATACGGTGTTTTATCTTTACTAAAACGAATATCTCGATTGATACGGAACACCTTTAGTTTCTCTATCTCATCATGTTCATTAAGCCCAGTTTGAATATCGGCATAAAAAGCTTTTAGCGTCTTCTCACTCGCTTGATATTCTTTCTTATGCTCTGTCATCCAGTCGCGATGATTGTTCTTTTTAAGAGATGTTAAAAATGAAAATGAAGATTTTGGTACCGTATTCATAGATGCAAAATTTAAAGCATTAAAGATACTCTTTTTATAGACTTACATACGCACATCGTGAAGCATCAATCCGCTGGGTTGTGCGATATGCTCAAGTTTAATCCCATTATCTGGGACTAAGGTTTGTTTGATAAACTCAAGATCTATTTTGCCTTGTCCAAGGTCAAATAAAGCGCCCATCATTAGTCGTACTTGGTGTCTTTTAAACCCTTTCCCACATACACGAAATATAAAACTCTCTTCTGGAAAAAAACTAGCCGTATACAAATCATTTGTAACGATCTCACTAGTTTCTAGGGTGTTTATAGTTCTTGTTTCAGGGTTGGGTTTGTATGCATACGTTCTAAAATCGTGCGTTCCTATAAACAATTGAGCCGCTTCTTTCATGAGCTCAATATCCAATGTAGTAGTCATATTGACCATATACGGCGCTGCAAACGGATGGTTTTTTTCGCCATGCGAAAAGAGATAGATATACTCTTTTCCTTTGGGAGCATCCATCACATTAAACTTCTTGTCTACTTCTGTGATTTCTAAACAACGAATGTCTTGTGGTAAGTTGTCATTAAAAAGCGTTAAGAAATCGTCTTCTGGAAGCGGTGCATCTTTCAAAAACAACTCCACATACGCCACATTTGCAGACACTTTTGCATCGGTACGCCCCGACGCTAATAGTTTAAAATTCTTATGACCCAACACATACGAAAACGTACGTTCTACCATACGCTCTACTGTAAGAACATCCGGTTGCTTTTGCCAACCATGATATCTAAATCCTAAATATTGAATCTTTAATAAGTAATAGAAACGCTTGTCAAACATAGTTGCGAATTTAGCCTCGAAATTTTTATTCTAAATAAGAAAACTGAAAAATTTGTACATTGTTAGGACAAACAACCAAAAAATCAATTCACAATGAAAACAACTCACAAGCCAAACACAGCTTTTTGGATCATTGCTATTATTGCTATTATATGGAATATTATGGGAGTAGGTGCCTTTATAGGTCAATCTTTTGTTACCGACGAAGCAATAGCCTTATTGCCAATAGATCAAGCAGAACTTCTCAATAACATCCCTTCTTGGGTTGTTGTTATTTTTGGAATTGCAGTATTTGCAGGATTATTAGGTTCTATTTTATTACTTATGAAAAAGAAACTTGCCGTTTCTATATTTATGTTATCTCTTCTAGCAGTAATTATCCATCAAGGATATTTCTTCTTTACGGTAGACAGTATAGGCATTTATGGATGGGTTCAAGGTCTTATTATGCCCGTTATAGTCATATTAATAGCTATGTTTCTATATATGTATAGTAAAATTGCTACTGGTAAAGGATGGTTATCATAATCATTTTAAAAAATCAAAATACAAAAGGTCACTTTCTTAAAGTGGCCTTTTGTATTTTTAAAAAGTGAAACATATACATGGTTTTTTAGCATCTCCTCCCCTTTGGAAACATACACAGTTTGGACTTCAACAATTTGAAATACCTCCACTGGACCTCTCTCTTTTTGAACCACAACCTATTCCTGAGAAATTACGATTAGGGCATCAGATAGAATACATTTTACACCAGATACTATCACAATCAGACCGTTATGAGGTTTTAGCACATAACATTCAGATAAAAAAAGGGAATGATACTATAGGAGAATTAGACTTCATTATACGCTTTCGCGAAAGCAAAAAACTCCTTCACCTAGAGCTTACCTATAAATTTTATATCATAGATCCTACGATTGATGAGCCTATTCATCGGCTTATAGGGCCTAATAGAAAAGATGCTTTTTTTGCCAAATTAGAGAAAACAAAACAGAAGCAATTACCCTTAATTCATACAGAAGAAGGGAAAAAAATGCTCAAATCTATAGGTATAGAAGCTTCAGAGCTAGATCAACAAGTGCTTTTTCTAGGGCAATTATTTACACCTTATAACACTATTGCGCCTTCTATACATCCTTTAAATACCGATTGTATCGTAGGATTTTGGATACGTATGCAAGATTTTAAATCTGATGTATTTCAAACCAATCAATACTATATCACCTACAAAAAGGAATGGATACATACGCCACACCAAGATGTACAATGGATATCTTATAACAAAGCCCTTTCTGAAATTAAAGAAAAACACCTTCTAAAGCGAGCCCCTATGGTATGGATTAAAAAACCACACGACACTATAGAGAAATGTTTTATTGTCTGGTGGTAATATGGTAAATATCATAGAAGACGTAACATTCCATCATTTTTTTCGTCCTTTATACTATCAATCAACATCAAATCAATGAAAACGCTATCACTTGTATGCATGCTCCTATGCTTTCAATCATCCATTTTTGCGCAAAATGATTTTATTGAAATTGAGCATAACGAAAT
>JBLHOX010000258.1:0-5198 GCA_047623725.1 Dokdonia sp.
TTTAGAGATAAGGTATTTAATATGATCATTAAGATCTATAAGAAAGAAAAGTATAAAACATTAGACGCTTACAAACAAACAAAATAAGACTATGATTGAGATACATAATTTATCGAAAACCTATAACGGAGTAAGTGTTTTAAATCTAGAACGTATCAGTATTCCTAAAGGTCAAGCTTTTGGACTTGTAGGAAATAATGGTGCTGGAAAAACGACCTTATTTAGTAGCTTGCTAGATTTGATACAGCCTACGACAGGATATATTAAAAATGGTGGATTTGAAGTTCATAAAAGCGAAGCGTGGAAAACACATACTGCGTCTTTTATTGATGAGACGTTCTTAATAGGCTATTTGACTCCCGAAGAATACTTTTATTTTATAGGAGATTTACGAGGAGAAAACAAAGCAGATGTCGATACACTTCTTGCTGGGTTTGAAGATTTTTTTAATGATGAGATTATAGGGAAACGTAAATATCTACGAGATTTATCAAAGGGAAATCAAAAAAAGGTAGGTATTGTGGCTACGTTAATAGGAAATCCAGAGGTAATTATATTGGATGAGCCATTTGCAAATCTAGACCCTACTACGCAAATACGTTTAAAAGGGATTATAAAAAATCTTGCAACAAATAAAGATGTAACGGTATTGGTCTCTAGTCATGATTTACAACATGTCACGGAGGTTTGTGAGCGTATTGTCGTTTTGGAAAAAGGAGAACAGGTTAAAGATATTATGACCTCCCCAGAAACACTTAAAGAGCTTGAGAATTACTTTTCTGGAGAAGAGGTGGTGGTGTAGTTAAATCTACCATTAAAATCGTATGCTTTTTGTATCTTATATAGAGGAAAAAAGGAGCATTTTATTATGGTGATTTTAAGGTGTAAATAGTATTATATTTAAAAAACGCTATTGCTCTGATGTAGAAATATACAGGGTAATAGCGTTTTTTCTTACTAAATTACTTCGATAATGACTTCCAACACACCAATTTTAAGGACGTAAACCTGCGGTTTTTTGAAAAAGAAGTGTATTTTTACAGGCTTCCATACTAAAAATGGACATTTTCTGTTTTTATCAAAAAACAATGTGAGTTTGAAACTACTTATAAAATATATTTGTTGCACTTTCTTTGCAGTTCTGTTCTTAACAAGCTGCTCTCGTAAAAAAAATTCTTTTGTGAGTCGTAATTTTCATGCGGTCACTACAGAATATAATACGTTGTATAACGGAGAAGTTGCTTTTGAAGAAGGTCGTACATCTTTGATCTCTACGTTTAATGATAATTATTGGGATATTCTTCCTATAGAGCGTATCGCTTTTAAAGAAGAAATATCCATTCGTCTTAATGAAGATGATGGAGATCCTAATTTCCTTAAAGCAGAAGAAAAGGCAATTAAAGCGATACAAAAACACTCCATGAAAATAGATGGAGAAGAATATAATCCTCAAGTAGACGAGGCTTTTATGTTATTAGGGAAGTCACGTTATTTTGATCAGCGTTTTGTGCCTTCATTGGAAGCGTTTAATTACGTGCTAGCCTACTATCCAAAAAGTAATAATATAGCACAAGCTAAAATCTGGAAGCAAAAAGCAAATATTCGTTTAGAGAATAACGAAGTTGCTATTGAAAACTTACTAAAGATTTTTAAGATAGAGGATAAGTTAAAAGATCAAGATAAAGCAGATGCCTATGCAATGCTTGCACAAGCCTATCTTAATCTAAAGCATAAAGACACCGCACTTGTTTACATGAAACAAGCTACGGATCTTACCAGAAGAAACGAAGAGCGTGGTCGCTATAACTTTATAAAAGGGCAATTATACAATAGCTTAGGAGATAAAGACAGTGCCAACTTATCTTTTCAGGAAGTAATAGATTTAAACAGAAAGATTCCTCGTAAGTATTTAATCAATGCTCATGTTGAACAAGCACGTAATTTTGATTATGAAAACGGAGATCAGTTAGTATTATTAGAATTGCTTGAAAAGCTACAGGATAATAGAGAGAACCGACCTTTCTTAGATAAAATCTATTATGCGAAAGCCGAGTATTTTGAGAAAACGAATCAAATAGATTCGGCACTCGCAAATTATAATAAATCATTACGAGAAGATTCTCAAGACAAGTATTTGAATTCTAGAGATTATCTGGCATTAGCTGAGCATAATTTTGACAGTGCTGAATATCAAACGGCAGGTTCTTATTACGATAGTGTGATGGGAGAACTGGATGATCGTACTAGAGAATTTAGAATCATTAGAAAAAAGAGGGAAAACTTAACAGATGTCATTAAATATGAGGAACTCTCTCAGCGTAATGATAGTATACTACGATTAACATCCCTTTCTGAAGAAGAGCAACGCACCTTTTTTGAGGCATATATTGCAAAAATTAAAGAGAAAGAGCGTAAAGATTCTATAAGTCGTGTCGAAGAAATTAGAAATAATGAGTTCTTTAAAAGTAGTAATGCCGCTGGTAATAATGGAGCGGGCGGAAATAGATTAGGAAATGCTTCTAGTTCAGGAAATGGAATAGGAGATTTTTATTTTTACAATACAACGGCGGTAGCTTATGGAAAGGAAGCTTTTAGAAAGCGTTGGGGTAAGCGATCTTCAATAGATGGGTGGCGTATTTCTGAAAGACAAACAGTGTCTCTTGGTCAAGGAGGGTTGCCTTCTTTAGTAAATTCTGAAGGAGAAGACAATTCACTAACCGTAGAGGATTATTTAGCAAAAATTCCTACAGGAGAAAAAGAATTAGATAGTCTTAAAAAAGAACGTGATTTTTCATATTTCCAATTAGGACTTATTTATAAAGAGAAATTTAAAGAATATCCACTAGCTTCTAATAGACTAGAAAAGCTTCTTGATTTTGGACCAGAAGAGCAATTAATTTTGCCTGCTAAATATAATCTGTACCAAATATATGGTCAGATGGAAGATGAGGGGAAAAGGAATAGTTACAAACAAGACATTACATCCAACTATCCAGATTCTCGCTATGCTTCTATAATCAATAATCCAGATAAAGCCCTAGAGCAAGATGCATCTTCTCCAGAAGCTATTTACAACGGATTGTTTAGAGAGTTCCAAAATCAACGTTTTGGAACCCTATTAACGAGTCTTGATGAACGAATAGAACAATTTTATGGCGATCCTTTTATACCAAAGTTTGAACTACTTAAAGCAACTGCTTTAGGAAGGTATAAAGGATATAAAGCATACAGCGAAGCTTTAAAGTATGTAGCACTTACGTATCCTCGAACAGATGAAGGCAAGAATGCACAACAATTGCTTAACAAGGCTATTCCTAAAATGAAGTTTAGAAACTTCCAAGATGAAGCTACTGCGACTAACTGGAAGATGGTATACGCATTTAATAATTCAGATACACAAAGCGCTACAGTTTTAAAGGATCAATTAGACGCCGCTTTTGAAACTTTAGGATATACGAATTATGCAACCTCTTTTGACGTGTATAATGACAGACAATCTTTTATAGTAGTGCATTATTTAAATAGTAAATCTCAAGCAGAAGGGCTTACAGAATTACTGGCTATAAATAAGGAGATTAAGACACCTATTACAAAAGAGAATACGATTATAGCTTCAGAAAATTATAAATTAATACAACTTCATAAAAACCTCGAAGATTATATACAGCAAAGCACAAAATAACCCTCCATACCCCCCTAAAATATGTTTTCAGATAATAAAAAAGGAAAAAGCGTAGACCCTAGCAACCAACAAAATAGAATAAGCCAAGGCACAAAAATTGTAGGAGATATAACATCTCAGGGTGGTTTTAGGATAGATGGAGAGGTAGAAGGAAATATTAATACGCCTAACAAAGTTGTTATTGGCAAAACGGGTGTTGTAAAAGGATCTTTAATCTGTAAAGATGCAGATATAGAAGGTCATATAGAGGGTACAATACAAGTAAGTAGTCTGTTGTCTATAAAATCCAGTGCTCTTATAGAAGGTGAAGTCACTGTTGGAAAACTGGCTGTAGAGCCAGGAGCCACCTTTAATGCTTCTTGTGATATGAAGGGCAATTTAAAATCGATTGCAAAAGATGGTAAAAAACAAGGAGAAAAAAGCGCTTAAAAATTGGGCCGTTTTTTCTGGAATTGCTATCCAGATGGGTGTCATTATTTTTCTTTTTGTGAAAGGAGGTAAATGGTTGGATGTTCATTATAATGAAGGAGGCAAAGCATTTACTGCTATTTTAACATTATCTGGAGTTGCAATATCTATGTTTCTTATACTTAGATTAACTAAAAAATTGAATCCGTAAAATCTTCATGAATTCTTCTATTCTATCTTTTTCATTAAAACTTCTAGGGCTTTTAGCAGGAGTTTTTGGTGTACATATTTTAGCGCTTTACGTTAGAAAATCACCTCTATTTGATGACTATTTGCTGATCTCTTATGGGCTTAACCTCATTTTAACAGTTGCTATCTATAGTGTGGTGACTATGGCATCCAAAAAACAAAGCGCACAAGGAGGCTTTGTTTTTTTGTTTGGGAGTGCTGTAAAGTTCTTGTTATTCCTCATTATCCTAAAACCACTGTTTAAGGCTGATGGTGAGATTTCTGGAGTAGAATTAGCTTCTTTTTTTGTTCCATATTTAGTGTGCTTAATTTATGAAGTATACATACTTTCTAAAACACTTAATAATAAGTAAAAAGAAGGTTTTTTATAGATAGAAAAAAAAGCTGCTGTATTCTTTTTTCATTAAGATTTATAAATGTATTTTTGCACCGATTTTAAGGACACTATTTATTTGTTCGATATGCAAAGAAAAACGTTGATTAGATTACTTCCGGCTTTAATACTACTTGTTTGTTTTGCCTCTTGTGGCGAAAAACCTACGACGACTAGAGAAGAGCGTAAAGAAGAAGTGAAGGAGTATGTACAGCATCACCTTTTAGATTCTCACGACTTTAGTTTATTTTCAAAAACAGATGATACTGGGGAGGTACATCATTATGGTTTCCCATTACCTGTGATTTTATGGGATGGAGGCCTTAAAGTGTTTTCTTCTTCAAAATTCCACCATGGAGAAACAGTAGCAGAAGTAGATGGGAATTATTACAAATTAGAGCATGCAAAAATCTATAAGACAGATTCCTCTGGCACACTGAATTATGATGATGCACATCATGCTACAAATGTAAAGCCTTTAGACAT
>JBLHOX010000259.1:0-5195 GCA_047623725.1 Dokdonia sp.
GATGAAGAAGATGTACTGATTTCAAAAGTAAAATTGACCACGATAGCATTACCTAAAAAATAATGACAGAAGCTTCTTTTTTTGAACATATTACACAACAATTTGATGATGCGCTTCCCTTTGTAGCGTATAGAAAACCTGAAAGTAATCACCTTCATAGTTTCTATCAAGAGGAAGATACGATACATGATATCAAAGATTTTACAGAGAGCGGGTTTGTCTTTGCTCCCTTTGATGATGCTCAAAAAACCAGTTTTATACCGGACACACATCACATAGTATGTGACTTTATTACGTCTAGCATTTCTCAAAATAATTCAGAAGTACTACTTCCTGAAGAAGAGCTGTCTGAGAAGCATTCACATTTCAAATTGGTGCAAAAGGGAATTACAACCATAAAAGAAGGGGTGTTAAAAAAGGTTGTGCTTTCGCGAAAGCGCACTTTTCCAGATGTATTACCAGATCCTATCGCTGTTTTTAAAAAGCTATTGCATACTTATACCGCTGCTTTTGTATATATCTGGTACCATCCTAAAATTGGACTATGGTTAGGAGCGACCCCAGAAACATTACTACAAGTAAAAAATAGAACGTTACATACCATGTCGCTTGCAGGGACTCAAAAGTATACACCTAATACAGCGGTCTCTTGGGGTTCTAAAGAGAAAGAAGAGCAACAATTGGTCACAGATACGATTGTATCTCGATTAAAACCACTCACAAAAGATCTTACTGTTGGAGAAATAGAAAATCATCGCGCAGGGAATTTATTACATTTAAAAACAGCCATTTCGGCACGTCTAGATGAAACAACCGTGCGCTTACAAGAAGTCATTAAAGCGCTACATCCTACACCTGCGGTTTGCGGACTTCCTGTAGAGAAAGCAAAAGCGTTTATTACAGAAAACGAAAACTACGATCGCTCTTATTACACAGGTTTTTTAGGCGAACTAAATCTAAAAAGTGAAACCATTCGATCTAAAACACGACGTAATGTAGAACATCTTGCGTATAGAAGTGTAAAGAAAAATACCCATCTTTTTGTGAATTTACGCTGTATGGAACATACAGCTACAGGAATTCAAATATATGTAGGCGGCGGAATCACAGCAGCAAGTATCCCCGAGGCAGAGTGGGAAGAAACGAGACATAAACTAGAAACCATGGGCAAGGTGTTGTTTTAACATATGATGCTGAATTATGCCTAAAGAGTCGTATTTTTATACCATTAAATGAAGCACTCCAAAATACCTGTAGCACAATCTATTGTTAGTCTTTGCCTAAGTAAAGGAATAACACAAGTAGTTATTTCTCCTGGCTCGCGCAATGCCCCATTAACGATTGAGTTTACTAAAAATTCAGCAATCAAAGCCTATAGTATTGTAGATGAGCGATGTGCTGCTTTCTTTGGTTTAGGGATTGCACAGCAAACAAGAAAACCAGTAGCATTGGTATGTACTTCTGGAAGTGCATTACTGAATTACTACCCAGCAATAGCAGAAGCTTTTTATAGTGATATCCCGCTAGTCGTGATAAGCGCTGATAGACCTGTGGAACGTATTGATATAGGAGATGGTCAAACCATTAGACAAAAAAATGTGTTTGAAAACCACATCATGTATTCAGCAAACTTATACTCTGAGATTGTTCCTGTAGAAACGATTACAGGTAAACATCTCAATCAAAAGATTGTAGAAAGTAGACGTCATAATGAGCAAGAGATTAATAAAGCACTTAATATGGCTATTGAGCATAGCGGACCCGTGCATATTAATGTTCCTTTTTATGAGCCGCTTTATGAGATGATAGAAGAAAAAACGGTGACGCCTATACACGTTGCTCCACGTCCTGTAGAACAAGAAATTACAGACGTAGCATTGCAACCTTTTATAGATATTTGGAATACAAGCTCTCGTAAAATGATATTAGTAGGGGTGAACCCTCCTAACGTATTAGATCAAGAAATTATAAATTGGCTAGGTGCCGATCCATCTGTGATTGTTTTTACAGAAACAACATCAAATATAGAACATCCAGATTTTTTTACGCGTATTGATAATATGATTGGCTCTCTGGATGATGATGGTTTTAAAGAATTACAGCCTGATATTTTACTTACGTTTGGAGGCATGATCATTTCAAAAAAGATAAAAACTTTTTTGCGTGATTACCAACCTAAACACCATTGGCATATTGATGTTAAAAAAGCTTATGACACGTATTTTTGCTTAAATAAACATTTTGAGCTTACTCCTAATGTATTTTTTAAATGCATCATACCCACGTTATCTCAAAGCATAAGTGATTATAAATTTCACTGGTTAGCGATACGAGCTAAAAGAGATCAATTACATACATCGTATATAGAACAGATGCCTTGGTGTGACTTTAAGGCGTTTGATCATATCCTTTCTTCGATTCCTAATCATTCTATGTTACAAATCGGGAATAGTAGCGCTGTGCGTTATGCACAACTATTTGAGATAAATAAAACGCTTTCAGTATATTGCAATAGAGGAACTAGTGGTATAGATGGAAGCACAAGTACGGCCATTGGAGCGGCAGTAGCAATACAATTACCTACTACGTGTATTACAGGCGATTTGAGTTTTTTTTATGATAGTAATGCTTTATGGAATGACTATATACCCAAAGATTTTAAAATTATAGTCATAAATAATAGTGGTGGAGGTATCTTTAGAATCTTACCAAATAGAGATAAAAATACTGATAATTTTGATACATTTTTTGAAACTACACATCAATTAACAGCAAAAGAGTTATGTGCTATGTATGGCTTTAACTATCTCAAGGCTAACAATGAAGAAGAGTGCGTAAAAGCAAAAGATGAATTATATGCATCCAATAGACAACCCACATTACTAGAAGTCTTCACACCGCGCAAAATCAACGATGAAGTGCTGTTAAACTACTTTAAACACATCAAATAAAAAAAGATTGGTTAAGTATTAGAAATATTTTATCTTTAAGAGCAATAAATTTTAAACCAAACAAGTAACTTTATCATTATGAGCAAAAGAGACGATCTCATCGCAAAATATGCAGATGATTTAAAAAACAAGTGTGGAATGACTCCTGACATGGATCTTCTTACAAAAGTAACTATAGGTTGCGGACCATCTATTTATAACGCTGATGCAGCAACCGTATCTGGAAGTGATGAAGGAGAACTCGCTACTGTAAAAAATAATTTTTTAATAAAAAAATTAGGACTTAGTGACGGACCAGAATTAGATAGCGCTATTGCTAGTGTAATTGAGACATACGGAAAATCTAACCGTAATAAATATCGTGCAGTTGTATATTACATGCTTACAAAGCATTTCAAAAAAGAAGCTGTATATAATTAATAGGCTACTTAACTAACCAACCTATTTTTTTAAAACGCTTTGACTATAATATGAAGTCAAAGCGTTTTTTGATGGAACTAATCGTATTTTTGCACCTTATTTGTTTTATATGTTAGAAATAGGAAAATACCATACAATGAGAATTGATAGAGAGACAGAACCAGGTCTCTTCTTATCTAATGAAGCTGGTGATGATGTATTATTACCTAATAAATATGTTCCCGAAGAATATAAAATATGGGATGAACTAAATGTATATGTATATCTTGATCATGAAGAACGCCCAGTTGCGACAACTTTAAAACCGTATATAGAGCTTAATAGTTTTGGATTTTTACGATGTACTACTGTTTCAAAAATTGGAGCTTTTTTAGATTGGGGATTAGAAAAAGAACTCTTTGTCCCATTTGCACAACAAGCTAGACCTATGAAAGTAGGGAGTTGGTATATAGTGTATATGTACCTAGATGAAAAAACAAATAGACTTGCTGCTACAAGTAAGACCATAAAATACCTCTCAAATGAACTTAATGTTTCTGAAGATGAGGATACACTTAAAAAGTTTGACAAAGTAAATGTGCTCATATCTCATATCACGGATCGTGGAGCCAATGCGATCATTAATTCTAAATATAAAGGACTTATTTATAAAGAAGATATCTTTGAAGATATACGTACAGGAGATCAGTTAGAAGGTTGGGTGAAAAAAATACGTCCAGATGGTAAAATTGATATCGTACTTCAAGAAGAAGGATATAAAAGTATCGAACCTAATGCACAGTATATATATGAAGAGTTAACGGCAAATGATGGTTTTTTGCCTCTACACGACAAATCTGCCCCAGAAGATATTCAGACGCAATTAGGACTTAGTAAAAAAAGTTTTAAAAAAGCTATCGGAACTTTATATAGAGATAAAAAGATTCTAATCAAAGAAGATGGTATCTATAGTATAGAGTAATTTGGTACTTTAATTTTGTGGGTTATTTCCAGCATAGGTAGCTGCACAATAAGCAGAAAATATATTACCGCCTGTAGAAGGTTTATACGCTATATTTTTTACTTTACTATTATCATTTCCAAAGGCATATAGATCCTTTTCACTTAAAGGAGAAATAGTAATTATAGGATTTTTATTATTATTTGCTTTAAAATTACTTCTTACAGCGTATATAAATGATTGACTCGCACCATAGATTTCTTGTCTAGACCTAGAATCAAATTTCTTTAATCGAGTTGGTATCTGTTCATTTTTAAGATCGTAAGAAAGCAAGCTTCGAGTACTATTGGTAAGGGTTACAGCTTTTATTTCAAAACTAGTTGTTTCATAATCTAAGCCTTGTGCAAAACTTACTATGGGAATAAAAAGAAATAAAAAAAGTAAATTTTTCATAATATGATGTTCTAGAAGCAATCTAATAAATAACTTCAAAAATCACACCATATTTAACACGCATTTGTTAAAGTTCCTGTTAGAAGCATCACGGCTTTATCTAATGATTCACATAATGTTGCTTGACAGTTATATATTTGCTTTTCAAACTTGAATGTATTTCTACTTTCATCATCATAGGTAACAACGGCTGTAGGATATATTTTTTGCGCCAAAGACCTTGTTTTCATAAAATCAGTCACTTTTACAGTATACTTATAGACTCTATTTGAAATATATCCAAAGGATGGCTTATTTTCACTATAAGAATTAAGGTAGTGATAAAGCTGAACAAAACAGTCAAAATCTATGATAGCATCTTCTTTAAATTCTGAAACTAAGAAATCCTCAAATACATAGATAGTACCCTGTTGTAATTTGTGAATTTTTTT
>JBLHOX010000260.1:0-5171 GCA_047623725.1 Dokdonia sp.
CTATAAACAAATCATCAAGTTTGGTTTTGGAGGCTACAGCAATGCTGTTAGATACTTTACGTAAAATTTTTCTAGAGAAAAAATCTACAATTAATAGTGCAATTATAAGTAAGATGCATAATACGACTAGATTGATATAGGATGCTATTGTACTAGATAGGCCTTTGTCTATTAAAAAATTGTAGAACCAGTGACTTGTTTGTTTCATAAAATATCTAACTATTGTTACAAAAGTAGTATTATTATAGGTTAATTGGCTATAAGAATCAATAGAACTACATAATAACTTGTGATATGCATCAAGATTTTTCTGAATTTGAACCTATAGAAACAACACGTTTACACCTACGAGCACCAGCCATGGAAGATAAAGAGGTGATCTTCTTTATGCGTACCGCTCCAGAAGTAAACACCTATATTAAACGTACACCTCCTAAGACATTACAAGAGATTGACATTTTTATCAACGATAGATTAAGAGATAGGCAACAAGGAACGAGTATCTATTGGGTACTTACTTTAAAAGAAAGCCCAGATCAATGTATCGGTGCGATATCGCTTTGGCAATTTTCTAAGGATAAAAAAACAGCCGAAGTAGGGTATGACCTTCACCCTAATTACCAAGGAAAAGGATATATGAGCGAAGCATTAATGGCTGTTCTAAAATTTGGTTTTGATACGCTAGATTTACATACCATAGAAGCCCATACGCATATAGAAAATACACCCTCTAGAAAATTATTAGAGCATCATGCATTTACACTTACAGATAAGAAAGATAATGTACCTACAAACGTTGTATATAAATGTATCAAAGTAGGATGATCTATTTAGGACTCTTTTTCATCTAAGAATATCCCTAGTTGATCTAGTTTCGTATCCCAGAATTGTTCATAAAAACGCAACCAATTTTTCACTTCTTGTAATGGCTTTGTTTCTGCTTTGCAAAAACGCTCTCTACCAGAAGTTTCAATACAAACCAAACCCGCACTCTCTAGTGTTTTAAGATGTTTTGTGATGCCTTGTCGCGTTATATTAAATTGTGCAGAAACCTGTGTAATAGGTAACGCTGTTGCGGCGATCACTAAGGCGTGAAATATTTCACGCCTTGTGGGATCAGAAATCGCCTTTAATACTTTTGTGATATTATCCTGCATGTACCATCTCTTTTAAATAGTTTGTAAGTCCTTTTAGACAGTTGTCCCAACCACCATTAAAACTTCCAAACATCTCTATAGCTGTTTCTCCTTGATAGTTTGAAATACCATAGTGTTCTAAGTATAGTTTTGTACCACCATCTACCTCTTCCAATACCCATTTTACAGTCGTATTCATAGGGTTTTCTGTAACAATCCAAGAGTAGATAAGTGTGTAAGGGCTTGCCTCAAGTACTTCGCCACGTATGGGTGAGCACTCACCACCAGCCCCATTAAAGGTATACTGATATCCTTTTTCTGCTTTAAAGTTGGCAGGAATAAACCAAGTAGAAATTTGATCCTGATTTGTAATAGCTTCCCATACTTTTTGTATAGGATGATTAAATAACTGTTCTTTTGAAATGATGTCTTTCATGATTGATGTTTTTAATTAATGCAACTAAATGGTTGCTAAATTACATGAAATTTATTAATAAGCAACTTTTTGGTTGCGTATTTTGTTTTATTTATTTTAGAAGCTTCTCCTGAATTGAAGAGAAGGGTGTATACGCTTTCGCGAAAGCGTACAAATTCACTTTACAACCAGAGATTTATATATTCAGTTATTCCAGTACATGTATCGTACAGATTAAGGATAATTATTACTTAGACTTACTGCGTTCTAAGGCAAGCTTTACCGCTTCGTAGGCATTTACAACTTTTCCAGTTTTGGAAAGCGTATCAAAGGGTACTGCATCTTCAGTGCCTGGTGTATGCACTTTTAGTGCTATTGATAGCGCAGAATCTTCAATAATACTTTTAACTTCTTCTGGTGTAAACTCAGGGAAATAGGAAAGTAATAAAGCTGCAACTCCAGTAACAACGGGTGATGCCATGCTGGTGCCACTACGATTTCCATATTCGTTATTTGGTAAGGTTGAATAAATATCGACTCCGGGAGCAAATACATCTACCGATTTTTTTCCATAATTAGAAAAATCGGCAACAAAGTTTTCATCATAATTACCAGAAGTAGCACCGACTTCTATCCAATTGGTAGCAACGGTTCCATCTAGCAAAAGTGAAGAAGGAAAACTGTAGTAATAATCTATATTGGTATTTTCATTACCAGCTCCATGTATCAATAAAACGCCTTTTTCTTGGGCATACTTGACAGCTGCATCTACCAATTCTTTTTGTGGAGAATAATTTTTCCCAAAACTCATATTAATAACACGCGCTCCATTATCTACAGCATATCGTATCCCGTTAGCTACATCAACATCAGACTCATCTCCCATAGGTGTATTTCGTATGGGCATAATAATACTTTCTGAAGCAATACCTCTAATCCCAATTTTATTGTCGCTTTGCGCGCCTATAATACCAGATACGTGTGTTCCATGTTCAGAACGTTTAGAAACATCTGGATTGCCGTATCCTTGTATCGCTTCTCCAATCAGCGCACGTCCATCAGAATCAAGACTATAATTATAATTGAGACGAAGCTCTACCTCTTCAAGACGTGTAATAGAAGAAGTATATCTATCTATGACACCTTGAGCCGTTAGTCTTCCTTTGTTTTGGTCTAATACTCTTAAAAAGGTTGCTTTAGTTTTTTCAACCTTACTAGTGCGTGGTTTAAATTTTTCAAGATCTTTTCTTGAGAAAGAATCCTTTTTCATTGCTTTCTGTAAAGGAGGAACAATGGTTTCTAAAAACTCAGCTTCTCCCTTATTATTATCATAACGATCTTGCCAAGTTTGTCTTGCTTCTTCATATTTTTCTTTAAAACTTAGAAACTTGATATAGTCTTCTTTTTCTTCTGTGGTAATGGTGTATTTATCTTTCGTCTTAAAACGTTCTAAATAGCCTCTATATATTCTTGTCATTTCTAAGGTTTCAGCAATGAGACTCTCGCCATTTGCATTTCCTATAAAATTCCAACCGATGGTATCATCTATAAACCCGTTATTATCATCGTCTTTGTTATTTCCGTTGATTTCGTCTACATTCTTCCATACACGATTTTTTAAATCTTCATGTTCAATATCCAAACCTGAATCTAATACGGCAATAATAACGGGTTGTGGTGTTCTATCTTTTAATAGATCATACGCCTTGTCTAGACTTATTCCTGGGAAACCATCTTCTTTATTATCTAACAAATGCCATCCGTCTGGAATCTCTTGTGCAACGATGTTTATAGAGGAACATATTGCTATAATAACTGTAAAGAAAGGAGTGATTTTATTTTTAAACATGAAAGCAATTTTTTATAGTGTATTAGTTCTAAAATTTTTACATCCGAAAAATAAGTAATTTTTACTCATTTTAATAATGAAATAGTAGAGATCAGTAGATAGTTAAGTATGCAAGGGTGTAATTTATCTATTATTGTCTAGTTGAGCGCAGTCGAAACCTACATCGAGCGCACCAATAGTTCTCGACTATGCTCGAACGGACAATGAATGTCAATTCAAGTATTTAAAAAACAATTAATTGTATCTATTCAATGCTTTGCGTTTAATTATAGAGTTCTATAAAAGATCACCTGAGATATCATCTAAAACAATTTAAATCAATGAGTCCTTAGAACTATAAACTATCTTTGATATCATAGAATGATATTTGCTTTATGAAAGAATTTGCGCACACGCCTCCAAAAGATACTACAGATAAAAAGAAACCCAAAGTTACGATGGGTAAAGCCTTTAGAACCATTATTTGGCCTCGTCGCAAGTTGGTTTTTATTGGGTTGATTCTAATTGCTTTTAGTAGAATGGCGAGTTTGGTATTGCCATGGCAATCTCAAATTTTACTAGATGAGGTAGTACCTAATAAAGATATGCAGGGGCTTTATAGTTTATTATTGTTTGTAGGAGTAGCGCTCTTAGTACAAGCGATTACCTCTTTTTTGCTAACTCGTATTTTAAGTGTTCAAGCACAATATGTAATATCTGAATTACGTGCACAAGTACAGAAGAAGGTATTGTCTTTGCCTATTAGCTTTTTTGACAATACAAAGTCGGGTGCGTTGGTATCTCGTATTATGAGCGATGTTGAGGGCGTACGTAATTTAATAGGTACAGGATTGGTGCAATTGGTAGGAGGAACCATTACTGCTGTGGTTTCTGTTGTATTATTAATAAAGATTAATCCTTGGATGACGCTGTTTGTATTTCTCCCTGTCGCTATTTTTGGTTTTGTTGCTTTGAAAGCTTTTAAATACATCCGACCTATTTTTAGAAATAGAGGAAAGATCAATGCTGAGGTAAAAGGAAGATTAACAGAAACGCTTGCAGGTGTTCGTGTGATTAAAGGATTTAATGCCGAGGATCAAGAAAATAAATCTTTTGAAAAAGGAGTTGATCTTTTATTTCAAAATGTTAAAAAGAGTTTAACTGCCACTGCTGTGATGTCTAGTTCATCTACATTTTTACTAGGCCTTGCATCTGTTGGGATTATGGGGATAGGAGGGTATTATATGATTCAAGGAGAGATGTCTACGGGTCAATTTTTATCTTTTACGTTATACTTAGGATTGATGATTGCTCCCATTGTACAAATGAGTAATATAGGAAGCCAACTTACAGAGGCGCTTGCAGGTCTGGATCGTACCGAAGAACTGATGAATATGACACCAGAAGATGAGGTAGGTGATAGAACTGTGACATTAGACACTTTTAAAGGAAACCTTGTTTTTGATAAGGTATCCTTTGCGTATGAAGAAGGCAAGGAAGTTATTCATGATATAAGTTTTAAAGCCTCTGCGGGTTCTGTGATTGCGCTTGTAGGGAGTTCTGGTTCTGGTAAATCTACGATTGCAGGATTGAGTGCTACATTTTTAAATCCAGATTCTGGGACGATATCTGTAGATGGTCAAGATATTTCTAAAGTTAAACTAAGTAGTTTTAGACAACACTTAGGTGTGGTATTACAAGACGAGTTCTTATTTGAAGGTACTATACGAGAGAATATCCTATTCCCTAGACCAGATGCTGGTGAAGCGCGATTACTACAAGCTGTAAAAGC
>JBLHOX010000261.1:0-5157 GCA_047623725.1 Dokdonia sp.
TTTTTACTTCAACCCCAGGAAGTAACTTTCCTACAGTACCTACTCTAAATCCTCCATTACGCATATCATTTACAGAGCATACGGGTGATGTTTCTGTAAGGCCATATCCTTCCATAATGCCCATTTCTGCTGCATTAAAAATACGAGCAAGTCTAGGTTGTAATGCAGCACTACCAGATGCGATAAGTTCTAGGTTTCCTCCTAAACCTTCTTTCCATTTAGAAAAAATAAGTTTTCGGGCAAGGGCTAGCTTTTTTTCATACCACCATCCGTTTTCTCCATACGGTTTGTATTGCAATCCAATCTTTACAGCCCAAAAGAACAGTGCTTTTTTAATTCCTGAAAGATCAGCGCCTTTTGCTATAATTTTATCATATACCTTTTCTAGCAACCTAGGCACGGCTGTCATAACAATAGGTTTAACTTCTTTAAGGTTATCACTTATGGTTTCAAGGGACTCTGCAAAATAAATTGACACACTCATATATTGATATAAATACATCAACATGCGTTCATATATATGACATACAGGAAGAAAACTTAATGCTCTGACATCACTATCTGGAATAGGTAGTCTATGCGAACTTGCTAGTGCATTACTTACTATGTTTTTATGAGATAGCATCACTCCTTTAGGTCTTCCAGTGGTACCAGAAGTATATATAAGTGTAGCTAAGTCATCTGTTTTTACATTATTCTTTAGCGTCTCGACTTCTTCTTGATTGCTTTCATCGGCACCTAGCTCAAGTACTTTAGTCCAGTTATCACAAGAGCCTAATTCATCAAAAGAATACACTGCTTTTAATGACGGTACTCTCTCCATAATGGCTTCAATCTTCCCATGTACTTCTGCACAGGAAACAAAACAATAGGTAGATTCAGAATGGTTTAAAACATACGCATAGTCCTCCATAGAAATGGTAGGGTAAATAGGAACATTTTGAGCTCCTAATTGCAATATCCCAATATCACAGATATTCCATTCTGTTCTATTAGTCATTGATATAATTGCAATTTTGTCATTTGGTTTTACTCCTAAACGTAATAACCCACGACTTATCGCATTTGCTTTATTTATATATTCTTGAGTTGAAGTAGCTTCCCAAATACCATTCTTCTTTGTACAAAGCGCATCAGAGATATTATTTTTCTCTAATTGGTAATATGGGAAATCAAAAAGTCTCGTAATTTCCATATGCTATAATTTATCATGCAAAATATGAAAAAATGATGGTATTTAATGAGATTATGTTAAAATCATGTAGGATATTTTTTGAAATAGATACCCTTTTGAAAAAAGGAATTAAATGAGGCTTGTTTATAAAGGAATAGAAAAGGGTATAAAAAAGAAAAGCCAAACACTCGTGTTTGGCTTTTTATAGGGTATTACAAGGATTACTCTTTGATAATTTTAATCGTTTTTAACGCATTATCAGAGGCTATTTTTATAAAATAGATTCCGTTTGCATAGTTACTATAGTCTAATTGTGCATTTCCAATATGTGCAGTTGTATCAGATACTCGTTGTCCTTGTATATTATAAATAGTCGTAGTGTATTGTCCTTGTGGAGCTTGTATTGTTAAGAAGTCTTTTACTGGATTTGGAAAAACAGTAAATCCCTCAAGAACATTTTCTCCTGTAGATAATGGCTCTTCATTGATCACTAAAAACTCTAAATCATCAAAATAAAATCCATCTCGTCTTTCTGTATTATCAGTAACTAACTGAAATCGTGCAATGATTTCTTCTCCAAGATAATCAGAAAGTGAAACCTCTTCTAGCACAAAATCAGGTTGTGTTCCATCATATAAAGGTTCTCCTGCGGGTTGGATATTTGTTCCTTCAGTAGTTAAATTTCCACATTGAGGAATCCAAGTAGCTCCATTATCTGTTGAGATTTCAAACTGTACATAATCCCAAGTATTTTCTATTTCCCATGCTGCATAAAAAGATACAGAGGCAGATAGTGCTTCGGTTAAGTTGATAGGTGTATTTATAACAATAGAAGAATTTTCATCATTACTATAACTTCCTCCTGGAGAGTCTGTGATTGACGTTGGGGCTGATTCAAAAATAACATTGGTCACTCCCCAATCATTTGTCTCAAAGTTTGTAGTAGAGCTATTTCCATTATCAAAGAAAACTTGTTCAGATTCTCCAAAAATCTTAGATACAGTGATAGATGTATCAAAAGAACCATTGTTCACAACAAGCTCATATTCTACGATGTCACCAGCAGTAATTGTATTTGATAGTGTAAACCCTATAGTACCATCTTGATCTTCTAGTGTAGCAAGTCCAGAAAAAGCAGCAGGGCTCTCTACAGATATAATATTACTAGACAGAGGATTTATACTCACTGTAAAATCACCTGACCCATTAATTCCTAATCTACGAAGATTAAAAGAGGCATCTGGTGTGGTTGTATTAATAAAAAGAGAAGAGGTGTCTGATAGTGTTCCAAAATTGTTGGTCATTTTTGCTGCCGTAAGATTAAGGAACATCATCTCTCTAGCAATGTTTTCTATTTGATTTGAAGGAGGATAGAACTCATTATTAATCTCTGTTGTAAATGCAAATATCTTATCGTGAGTACCCACAGTACCATACATAAAATCATCACTATCTCCAGCAAAAGGAGAATCTCTAAGCGCATTATACCCGTTTTGAGAGGTTAGTTCAGCACCAATTCCTTGATATAGTGCATCATCAGGTGTTGCTACATCAGCATATCCAAAAGGATAGTATAATAATCTTCCAAAAGAGTGATTATTTAATGCAATAACAAATTCGTGTTGCTCAACAAACCATTTAATGGCTTGATTTTCTACTTCAGAAAATGCAGAAGGTCCGTGATACACTTCTGAATTTGGATTACCTGAGGCACCGGGACCACTCCAAGATCCATTATTAGGATCTCCATTAATATGGTAATCATAGTTACGGTTATTGTCAACACCATTCCCGTTTTTTCGGTTTTTACGCCAGAAACCTTGCCCATTTGCGGGGTCTAATACTTGATTATGCAAATATCCATCAGGGTTTACAACAGGAACAAAATAAAGCTCTGTATTATTTACAATACTTTGTATTTCAGGATTGGTATCATAGTTTTCTAATAGATACCACATATAAAAAATTAACTCAGAAAGTGTTGCAAATTCACGAGCATGGTGAATACTAGTATATAGTATTTGTGCCTCCCCTTCATTATTGGCATTAGGGTTATCACTTATTTTAACCCACTCGATTCTATTACCACCTATAGATGGTGTTACAGAAGTATCTGATTGCCCTTCGGTTAAAAAGTCACTGATGCCATCTCTAGCTGTTATTAGGTTTGGATACAAATCATGCATATCATCAAGTTCATCTAGAAACTCTTGATAGGTCATATATCCTCCTAAAGATCCTAAGTTGAAATTATCTGGAGTTGGATACGTAACTCCTGAGTCTTGACTACAACTTGCATTTCTTTGTAAAGGTGTGTTTTGTCTGTTTTGTTCTGCGAGATGTTCTCTTACATCCCCAATAAGTACCTCTACTTGAAAGCCATTAATGTGTGCACGCTCTAATTCACTGACAGAAAAATCAGAAATAATGAAGTGATCTTTTTTCTTAATCCCATGATCTGCGGGAATATCAAGTTGCTGTAACCGAAATAGGCCACTATCTTGATTAAAAGATATTTTTGCACGTTGATATTTTTCTAATTTCTCTTGAGCATTAATAGCAAAAAAAGAAAATAATAATAGAATCAGGCAGGCTTTTTTCATTAATTCAAGGATTTAATATAACGTTGTAGTATAAAAACAATTTAATAGTAAGTATTCCTACCATAAAATTACATTTTAACTATTTAATTCAATCCACTTACGTGCATTTACAAATGCTGCTAACCAAGGAGAAACCTCATCTTGTCTACCATCTATATAGTTTGCCCAATTCCATTGGAATATAGAACGCTCAATGTGAGGCATTGTTACGAGATGTCTTCCTGTTAAGTCGCAAAGCATAGCAGTCTCATAATCAGAATTGTTAGGGTTTGCAGGGTAGTCTTTATATTCATACTTTGCTACAATTTTATAATTCCATTCTTCCATAGGAAGTTTAAATTTTCCTTCTCCATGACTTATCCATACTCCTAGTGTGGTTCCTATTAAGTCTTCTAGCATGATACTGTTTGTATTTCCTATGACGACACTAGTGAAACTACTTTCATGTTTCTTAGAATCATTATACGTCATTTTTGCTAACTTTTCATGTTCAGGATTGATAAGGTCTAATTCTAAGAATAACTGACATCCATTACAGATTCCAATAGACATGGTATCTTCTCTAGCAAAAAAGTTTTTCAATGCTTTATTTGCTTTTTCATTATATAAGAAGGCTCCAGCCCATCCTTTGGCAGATCCTAATACATCACTATTTGAAAAACCACCTACAGCTCCTATAAACTTTATATCCTCTAAAGTTTCTCTTCCAGAAATAAGATCGGTCATGTGTACATCTTTCACATCAAAACCTGCAAGATATAGCGCATTTGCCATCTCTCTTTCAGAATTACTTCCTTTTTCTCTTAAGATAGCGGCTTTAGGCCTTGGTCTGCTTGGATCTATTTGTGGAAGTTTTCCAGTAAAATTAGCAGGAAACATATAATGTAACGGTTGTACCTTATAATTGTCAAATCGGTCTTTAGCCAGATTATTAGCCGTTTGTTTGCTATCTAATAGGTAGGATGTTTTATACCAAGTATCTCGTAAAGAAGATATGGTAAGCCCTAATTCTACACCATGGTTTTTAATTTCTAAAGTATCACCTTGTGTTACAGTTCCAATGTTTGAAAAAGGAACACCTTGTTCTGTCAAGATAGCTTCGACTGATTCATTTCTTGCTTGAAAAACAACACCTGCATTTTCTGCAAATAATACTTTAATAAGATCTTCTTCTCCTAAACCTGAAAGATCTATAGTAGCGCCTAATTCTGTGTCTGCAAAGCACATTTCTAATAGCGTAGTGATCAAACCTCCACTTGCTACGTCATGTCCTGCTAGGATTAAATCACTCTTGATAAGATTTTGTATGGTATTAAACGCTTTCGCGAAAGCGGAATCATTTATAATAGAAGGTGCTTCATTTCCAATGGTCTTGCATAC
>JBLHOX010000262.1:0-5145 GCA_047623725.1 Dokdonia sp.
TACAGAAATCATCCCAGAAATTGTAAGAGAACACGATAAAACGGTCATTGCAATAACCCATGATGATAAGTACTATGATCAAGCAGATCGTTTATTAAAAATGGAATATGGTACACTTGTAGAATTCGAGAAAAAAGAATTAGAACCTATGTTTAGCCCAATGTCTATGAGTTAATTCATATTGATAGACTTACAATTTTAAATTTTCAAGAGTCAGAAATTCATAAAGCTTTTATTGAGTGTTTTGTGGCGGTTATATTTTATAATCGTCATAAAACAGGCTTTTTATTAATTCTTAATTAGATACCCATGAAACTAGTAAAAACAGCACTTGTTTTAGTGTTATGCATTATATGGATATATGCCACAAATTACCAACTCAAACCGTTTAATTCTGCAGGAGAGTTACTTTCTTATAAAACAGGATTATTATCTGTTCCAATAGAAGAAAATGGGATCAATAAATATAAGAGTGATTATAAGCCTAATATATATGTAGATGATTTAGGAATTCCTCACATTTATAGTGATCATCAAAATGATGCTGCTTTTGGATTAGGATTTATGCATGCAAAAGATAGGTACTTCCAGATGGAATTAATTACCAGAACTGTACAAGGGCGTATGTCTGAAATTTTGTCAGATAAGACCTTAGGTTCTGATAGTTTTTGGAAACCTTATGAGTTTGAACGTAAGTCAGAAGAATTACTAGAAACCTATAAAGAGAAATCTCCCGAGTTTTATGAATACTTATTGGCATATACAGATGGAGTTAATGAATACTTAACTACTCATAAAAGTACAGACCCACTTTATAAGGCTATAGGATCAGAGCCTCAAATGTGGAAACCTCAATACTCATTATTAGTGACTTGGTATATGAGTTATACACTCACATACTTTGATCAACATGTAATGCATCAAGAGATGGTTACATCACTATCTGAAAAAGAGAGAAAATACTTTTACCCAACGCAACCAGAAGGGTTAAAAACAATTTTACCTTCTACTCACACTGCAGTTCAAGATACTGCTGTAGTACACTATGCAGAAGCGATTGTAGTACAAGATGATGTAAAGGCGTTTTCGAGTCCTAATCAATTTCATAAAGGAGTAGGAAGCAATAATTGGGCGGTTAGTAAAACAAAAACAAATAATCAAGCTACAATGCTAGCTAATGATCCTCATTTATTACTATCACTTCCCGAGGCATTTTATGAAGCTCACTTGATATATGGAACTTTAAATGTTTATGGGTTTTCTATACCTGGAGTACCTGTAATAATAAGTGGGCATAATGATGCTATCTCTTGGGGTATTACTAATGGTGAGTGGGATCTTATAGACAGATATCATTTAAAAGTAAAAGATGATAACTCATATTATTATGAAGGAGAATGGGTGCCATTTATAAAAAAGGAATATACCATCAAAATAAAGGGGTATGATGATTATACAATGATTCAAAATAATACAGTGCATGGGAAAGTAATTAAAGAAGGGGATCAATATTATGCACAGCATTGGTATGCATCTAATAAGAGCTACTCCATTGAATCGATGTATAAAATGATGAAGAGTCAAAACTGGGATAATTTCACAAGTGCTTTAAAAGACTATGGATATCCACCTCAAAATTTTATATACAGTGATGTAGAAGATAATATTGGAATTGTTTGCGCAGGAAAGTTGCCAGATAGAGGACAAAATTATAGAGGAGGTCTATTAGATGGATCATTACCATATACTCAAATAAAATCTATAGATACACTATGGAAAACATATAATCCAGATAAAAAGTTTTTACTCTCAGCAAATCAACAACCTATACAAAATGACACCTATTTTGGTCAACATGGATTAAAAGATGATTATAGAGTAGAGAGAATTTACAACCTATTAGAAAATAATGATGATTGGGGATTAGAAGAGATTCAAAAGATGCAATCTGATCAAATAGATCTTTCATTCAATGATTTTAAAGGCTTATTAGAAAAGTATAAAATCAATAAAGAGAATACCAAGATTGTTGATATTCTAAATCAATGGGATGGTGCAATGAGTTCTAATAGTAAAGAGGCGTTGGCATATGAGTCTGTAAGAGTTATGACTATAGTTGAATCTCAAAAATTTGCACAGAGCCAACTTAAAGTAAAACTCGTTCCATCATTTAAATATTATGTAAAATATCTTAAAGATGATCAATACCAGTTATCAGGAGGCATTTCTAAACAAGAACAAGTAAATGCCATTTTGACTAAAGCAGATTCGATATTAACCAAACGTTTTGGTAATCAATGGGAAAACTCTACCTATAGTGAGATATCAAGCTTTAGTATTAACAATATACTATCTATACCAGGACTTGGAGAAGAGATACATGATGCAAGCGGTAATACAAATACTATAAATCTAAACACAGGAAATATTCATCCAGTATATCGAGCGGTATACCATATGAAAAAAGATCAAGTAAAAGCATACACTGTTCTTGCAGGAGGGCAAAGCGGCCATGTAAATTCCATTCACTATAAAGATCAATTACAATTATGGCGAGATGGTAAGCATAAAGAAGCTCAATTTGAAAAAAATCCTAATCGATTAAAAAACATTGAGAATATAATATCCTTCAAATAATAGAAAATAGCTCTAATGAGGGCTGTACTTCATAAAATCAATACTAAAAAGAATTTCTAGTCTCCTGTACTATAAATATTCAATACTAGTAATGAGTGAAAACCAAAGTATAAACTAAAACTTAGAAATCATGAATAGTAACTTAGAATTTTTATCAAATCACATCTTAGGTAATAATATTACAGAGGTATTAAAAATAGAAAAAAACCTTATTCATATACTTGGAATTGGATTCCCATTATTGGTAGATGAAAGAGGAGATCTCATAGAAGTTAAGGATCTTCAGCTTGATGAGAAAATATCTTCGAGATTGACTTACTTATTATGGAGTTTAAATTTTTTGAATAAGAAATTTCAGAAATCTAACGATCAATTTGATGCATTAGAATTGAGAGAAAGAGTGGTGAAACTTTTGATAACATCGATTTATAATCTTGAAAAAAGCGACACCTATGAGGATGTTAAAACAGTGATGAAGTTTATAGAAGAAGAGAGAGATTATATCAAGCAATGTATGAGTCCTTATGCTCTCGTAAATGGAGCATATTAAGCAAATAATAAACATATCTAAAAGTTAATTCATGAAACATCTATTTAACTACTTACCATATATAATCATTATTGGATTGCCATTTGTAATATCTAATTATACTCTCTTAGTGCTAAGTACTATTATAGTGGGATTAGTAACTTCTTTTTACATGCCAAACAAAAGTGTCTTTTTAAAGAGCTTTCTTTTAACATTTATAGTTTTTGTAATTGTATTTTTTATATATAAATCACGTGTTTTATATATGGAATCTGTTTTGAATAGCTTTGGATTTCCAGATGCTTCTTTATACTTGATCTTTCCTGTTTTTAATGCATTAAATGTTTCAATACTTTTCTTAGTAGGACATAAGTTAGGGACTTTACTTTCTTCAATAACTGTAAAAAGTACTTTGGAAGAAGTTTAAATAATTCAAGGAATGATCTTCCTTATTTTATAAAAAGAGTCATTCCATTCACAAAACGTACATGCTCTATTTCATAAATAACTTGAGCTTTTAGAAATTAAGAAAACCATAGCTACAAATAATATTAGGCATGCTTCTTAAACTTCAAAAAAAAGTTGCTATTCATGCATCTATAGCTTTCTTCTTTAAGCTATTTGCAAGAAAATAGTATTATAAATTCTAATTACTAAAACCAAATAATTTATAGTGTCTAAACCTTGATGGGCCATAATTGTTCAAGGAATAATAATTAAAAATAATATACAAGATGGAAAACAAAAAATTAAAAAATCTAGGACTCAATCTAGAGAAAGTAACCATTTCGAGATTAAAGCAAACATCAGTTAAAGGTGGAGCAAATGAAGGGACCACTGATCTTGTAAACGTGAGACCTACACAAGCAGGCGAAAGTTGCATCTGTACGTGGCATAACACTTTTGGCGGCTAGACAATTATATTTAATAACGCTCTCAATTTTCTATAAATTGAGGGCGCAAAACAAAGTAGTACTCACCGTGACTTAGTTAGAATAGTGCCTAAACCTTGATAAGTATTTAATGTTCAAGAATGTATACTTATTTACTATTATATAAGATAAAAAACAAGAATTTGAAAGGCCTAAATCTCAACCTTAAAAAAGCCATAATATCTAGGTTAAACTTAAATTCACTTAAAGGAGGAGCAGCGGATAATGAGGAGGCAATAAATAGTACTCTCCCTCCAAAAACACATGTGTATCGCGGTTGTTTCCATGATAATTAGTTCACTCAATGTTAATTAAGTATGTGCTATCAAGAACTATAGTTTAATAGCTTGATTTTTTACGGGCTTTAAATAGTTTAAAAATGATAAAGTAAAATTTAAAAACTAAAGAAATGAGAAATAAGCAAATTAAAAATAAGCAAATTAATCTTGAAAAGATGACAATTTCAAAATTAAGACAAAGATATATCCAAGGAGGTGTAGAACCTATATATAAACCTGAGAACATAGATTATTCTTGCTCATGTGGATGTGGTTTTCTACCAGACATAATTAAATATTAAAACAAGTCAATCTTCATTCATAACTAAAATCAATATATCATGAAAACAAATAAATTAACAATACTCTCTCTTGAGAAGCAAACCATTACAAGATTACATAGCCTTACTATTACCGCAGGAAATATGCCATTAGATGCAGAAGGTGATATGAGTTTTACTGGTGAAAATAGAAGTTGCCATTCAAGCTATTGTTAAAATAGCTTGTCTTGTAAATAGTCATAATAACAAATATCTTATGAAAAAAATAAAAACAATTAAACTTACTTTGAGAAAACACACAATTTCTAAGCTTAGTAAGGTCAAAATTATTGGCGGATTGATGGATTTTGCAACACAAAGTGATCAAGCACAAACGGGGTGTAATACAAATTGCCAAACACATAAATGTTAGACTAGTCTATGACAATTAATACACCCTATTTAAATCCAATTAATCTTAATGTAAAATAAAGGATCTTGATTCTATA
>JBLHOX010000263.1:0-5145 GCA_047623725.1 Dokdonia sp.
AGTTTTTTTTACTTTCGCGAAAGCAAAACAATGATTATTTGACTAAAGACTAAGAGCTAAAAACCAACAGCTAACGACTACCGTCTAAAAGCTAAGAGCCAACAGTTAAAGGCTAACAACTACAGGCTCTTCTTCAAATTCTCCACACGCTGCAATAAGGTTGGGTGCGAGTAATTCAGTTTTACGTATAATGGATGTGGTGTCAGATTGCTTAAACTATTTTTGGATAGTTTTTTAAGCGAACTAATCAAGGGGGTGGCTTCATAAGTTTCGGCAGCATAATTATCTGCTTCGTATTCATGCTTTCGCGAAAGCGCACTCATAAAAAATCCCGTTACTGCCGAAATAGGTGTGTATAAAATACCAAATACGACCAGACCCACGTGAAAAGAGGGTGTAGAAACACCTACCGCTTCGGCAATGATAGGTTGTGCTAGGCATAAAGAGAATAACCATAAGGTAGCTCCCGTAATGGCTACAGAGAGTAAAAGGTTGGTGATGACATGTTTTCGTTTGTAATGACCAACCTCATGCGCTAGTACAGCAACAATTTCTGGATCCTCCAGATCATTGATTAAAGTATCGTATAAGGTGATTCGTTTTTCGCTCCCAAGACCAGAGAAATAAGCATTTGCTTTGGTACTTCGTTTGGAACCATCAATGGTAAAAATATTGGTGAGATTAAAACCTACTTGTGATGCATAGGTTTCTATTTGCGAGCGTAATTCGCCTTTTTCTAAAGGGGCTTGTTTGTTAAATATAGGGACAATCAAACGCGCATAAAACATATTCATAAATACCGAAAACAAGGTAATAACACCCCATGCATATAACCAGAACGTATTTTGTGTCGCTTCATAAATCCAGATAATTAATGCCAGTAACCCACCGCCTATCACAATACTCATCCCCCATCCTTTTATCTTGTCTACAAAGAAAGTAACAGGTTTCATTTTATTAAAGCCAAACTTTTCTTCTATCACAAACGTATTGTAATACTCAAAAGGCGTTGTGAGGATATCACTCGCAAGCATAATGGCTCCAAAAAAGATAAAAGCGACACCTATAGGATGTTCTGTAAACGTACGTGCCCATTGATCTACGATCGCAAAACCATCAAAAAAGAAAAAAGCCACCGTCAATAGCAAACTAAAGGTTGCTGTATAGGTTCCAAAACGATCTTTTGTTTTTTTATAGGCTTGTGACGTAAGATATTCCTCTTCATTATACACATCTTGTAACGTTTCTGGAATAGGGTCATTAAAATGTTTTGCATTGAGATACCCCATGATGAGATCTGCCAAATAACTAATGACGAGAATGGCAATGATGATATAAAATAACGTTTGTGATGTCATAGGTGGGTAAAGTATGTACTCTAGGTAGTATTGTTGTTTACTTATAAAATGCTGTTGGATTTCCGCCTTCGCGGAAACTATTTGAAGCCTCGTTGTCGTTTTGCTTCAAAAGTAAGGATTCCCGCCGCGACACTTACATTCATACTATCTATAGCACCAGACATAGGAATGATTATATTTTGTGTGCTTGCTTCTCTCCAAGGTGCTGTTAAGCCTGTCGCTTCAGTACCTACAACAATCGCAGTGGCTTGTGTATAATCTTGGGTATGATACGGTTGTGCTTCTTGCAGGATAGCACTAAAAATACGTATGTTTTGCTCTTGTAAAAACGAAATCACATCTTCTGTAGATGCCATGGCGATTTGATTGGTAAATACACAGCCTACACTCGATCTGATGATATTGGGGTTGTACAAATCGGTTTTAGGATTTGCAATGATCACCGCATCTACAGCGGCGGCATCGGCGGTACGTAATAAAGCACCGATATTTCCTGGCTTTTCCGGTGCTTCAGCGATAAGTAACAACGGGTTTTTAGGTAATTGTAACTCTTGTAACGTGGTGGTTTTTGCTTTCGCGAAAGCGATCACAGACTCCGTTCCATCACGATAGGCAACCTTACTATATACCTCATCAGACAGTGTTGTTACCGAAGCTTCTTGTGAAGAATTGATAAGTGTTTGCACCGAAGCATCTTCTATAAAACGTTCTTTTACATAAAGCTCTGTAATACTATAATGACCAGAAATAGCAAGACCAATCTCGCGTAACCCTTCTATGATTAATCCTCCTTCTTTTTTACGAGTTCGGGATTTTTCTTGTAACTGTAAAAGTCTTTTTACTGTTGGGTTTTGAGCGCTGGAAATGTGTTTCTGCATATCACAAAGGTACATAGTTATAGGTATAACATTCAAGTACAAGTAAAAATATCCTAATAAGTATACCACAAAGTTTCTTACTTTTATGGGATGAAAAAAACTACTATGAAATTGATAGGAATACTATGTATTCTTACTTCAGGTATTGCTGTATCACAGGTAACAGCAAATCAACCTCAAGATCTATTTACCTGCGATATTAATAATCCTGGCGATGGGGTTGAGATTTTTGATCTTACTTCAACGATACCTGAAATTATTGGTGATCAGACCAATGTAACGGTCACTTTTCACCTTACATCTGGAGATGCCTTAGGGAATGGCCCTGGGTTTCCTAATCCTGAGAGTTATGAAAACATCGTCAACCCACAACTAGTTTTTGTACGTGTACAAGGCAATGGTGGTAGCCAGATTACGACATTTACTATTGAGGTGAGATTAGCTTTTGAGCCAGATACCACGACTCCAACTCCTCTTGTTGTAGGGGATTTTGATGGTGATGGGTTTGAAGTATTTGACTTAACAGATATTATTCCTCAGTTTACCAATGATCCTTTTGTCCTAGATATTACCTATCACGAGACATTAACAGATGCAGATGCTGGTATTTTTATTACAAATCCAGAGAACTATACAAACATCACAAATCCACAAACGATCTATGTACGTTTTCAAAATGCGCCTCAGGAGGAATGTGTGACGATTGTTTCTTTTGATATTATAGCAGATCCAAACTTGAGTGTTCAAGAAGAAATCCTAGCTGTTATAAAAATATACCCAAATCCTACTTCTTCTGTAATGACTGTAGAAAATATCGACTTAGACGCTACGATTACCATATATGATACTTTGGGACGTACGGTAGGGTCTTTTATAAATGATCAAACAAATACGTATACACTAGATGTTAGGACATTGACCAATGGTATTTATTTTATGAGTATCGACAATAGACAACCAATATCATTTATTAAAAACTAACCATCCCATGAAAAAAATTATGTTCTTCCTTGCTGTGGCAATTTTCGCTTTAAGCTGTAAAGAGACTACACAACAGACTACGACAACAACCCCTACTCCTGAAGTCACAAAGACTCCTGAGAAAGAATATCCAGAACGTATTGCTTCTATATTTAAAGCCCACGGTGGTATCACTGCTTGGAATGCTATGAATAATCTATCGTTTACCTTGAAAAAAGAGAGCGGTGATGAGCGTCACATGACAGATTTAAAATCACGTAAAGTAACGGTCAAAACTGACAAATACACCATTGGATTTAATGGAGAAAAGGTATGGATCGCACAAGACTCTACTCATTTCCCACCAAAAAATGCACGTTTTTATCATAACCTTATGTTTTACTTTTATGCCATGCCTTTTGTATTAGGTGATGATGGTATTACATATAGTGATGTCCCTGTATTAGAATTTGAAGGAGTTTCGTATCCTGGGACTAAAATTTCTTTTGGTGCTGGTGTAGGAGATGCTCCTGATGACGAATATATCGTTTATAGTAATCCTACCACCCATCAAATGGAATGGCTAGCGTATACGGTAACGTATGGTAAAAATGAGAAGAGTGAGCGTTTTAGTTATATCAAATATGATCAATGGACGGAGGTAAGCGGACTTCAATTACCAAGTGTTTTACAATGGTATACCGTAGAAGATGGTGTTCCTACAGCAATGAGAAGTGAGCGTACATTTAGTAATGTGACTGCTTCTTCTAAAAAAATAGATGCCGCTTATTTTGAAATTCCAGCAGGTGCTGAGATTGCTGAGTAAGTCGTAGTTTCTTTTATAAAACAAAAAATGCTGTCCAGTCTGGACAGCATTTTTTATATGTATATAATACCAACTATAACTTAAAATACACCTACTAATTTGTTTCTATCGCACCCATATTTCAATATAAAATAAAACCGTAGTTTAAAACTATGCTTTGATTTTCTATCTCATCTGAGCACGTTATAATTCAAATTCTTTAAGCGTATTTTAAATCATAATTGGTATGATTAGATTACTTCAAAAACCCATAGGTCTTAGCATATTCTATCATTTGTGTTTCAAAGTCTACTGGTTGCTCTATAGTAAAGCCTGTAATCACACCATCGCCCATAGTAGGAACAATCATTGGATTTACAAAACCACTATACGCAGCACTTTTAAACTGGCTGTTACGATCTAGTACTTCTTTATGAATGGCTTGATCTACTTTTACACCGTAATCTTCTACAAGCGCTTTTCCTGCCTCATAATCTCCTTCTGATGTGATACGTTGTGTCTCGCGTAATAACTCTCCAAAGATCGCTCTAAGCTTTGTATAATCGTTGATGTTATAAAACGTCTTCCCATCACGTGTTATTTTTTCGATAACATTTTCTTTTTGCCCTCTCTCAAAAGCCCAAGAACTTACCCACTGGCGATTTACCATGTGTGCTTCTTCTACATCATCTCCTAATTCTAAACGAATAAGTTGTGTAATCAATCCGTTACGGATATACCCATCATACGCAGCCATACCTGTTTTCTCCCAATCTTCTACCAGTCCAATCTCTTGAAGTTTAGGGTCCATTAAATAATACAAACCAAAAAGATCTGCACGCCCTTCTTCAATAGTAGACTTATAGCGCTTTAATGTTTCTTTAGGCGTTCCTACACCATCGTTTATCTGTCCAGAGGCGTGTCCTACTACTTCGTGTAAAGCAGTGTGTAGCTTATCTCCTAACTGTCCGTATTTTTCTTCGAGTTCTATTTCTTCTGTATCGTTTGCAAATTCTTGTAAACGTCCAGATCCACCAGCACTTGCATACGCACTTATGATATTACCTAGAGATACAGACTTACTACCATGTGCTTGTCTAATCCAATTGTTATTAGGAAGGTTGACGCCTATAGGTGTACTAGG
>JBLHOX010000264.1:0-5128 GCA_047623725.1 Dokdonia sp.
GTAAGCGCATACTCAAAAGCAATCCCTATGATTTCAAAATCAGGATTAGGGTTCTGTTTGATATACTCTACATAAAAGGTAGATTCTTCTAAGCAATTAGGGCACCAAGAACCTAACAACTGCACCAATACCACTTTATCTTTATAACGTTGATCACTCAACGATATCATCGTTCCATCTGTATCTGGAAATGTAAATGCAAGCCCGTCATAGCCTTCTTTGATATAGGTCAAGTCTTTGGCATCTGGAAGTTCATACGTTTCATTACGGGTAGAACGAAAAGTTTCTTTCCAGTGATTCCCGCTATAAAAATGTCCTTCTAGGGTACTGTCTGTCACGGTTGCTGTAAACAAAAATGCATGTGCTCCATCAAATGTAGAAAGCTGTAATTGATCTCCTTCTATGACACCTTCCAAGTATCTATAATCTCCTGTCGTGGTTCTAAAAGTACCTGTTACCGCACTTCCTTCTTGTTTAAAGATTCCTTTAGCGATGTACCTATCTTCTGATCCGTTTTCACTAAACACAGTTTCCCAATTTCCAGTGACATTGGTGGTGGGGGTTTTTACGCTTTCGCGAAAGCGTACTCCGTCTCCATACACCATTTTAAATGGAACCACACGATCTAAACTAGGTTTGATAAAATCACCTGTAATCTCGTTTCCATCATTACTAAATGTTCCTTGAAAAAAGCCTTCAAACACGGGGGTCTGGATACGAATCTCGTTTCCGTTAATCTGGATTTCATCTACTATGATGCGTTCTTCTGCATTCTGAATCACAAGCGTTCCATTGTCTTTTACTTCAAAAATAAAAGGGAGTTGTTTATCGTCTTGAACGTCTAAAGTAGCCCGCCAAAAACCAGTTTCTAAGGTTAGGCTTTTTGTTTCGCACGAAAGTGCAGATATACATAATAGAATGAGGAGGATTTTTTTCATATCAAGGTGTAAAGTACTAAAGTCTGTAAGATAGCTATGTTCCTTACAAAACAGATACTAATATAGCGTAAAAAAAAGTCGCTTAAAGACAAATCTTTAAGCGACTTTTAAAATATGTATTTGAGTTTATTGCTTTATAAACTTCTTGCTTATAGCGCGTTGCCCATCATTGATGTTTATAAAATAAACACCTTTACGAAGTCCTACAATACGTGTAGCTCCACTGAATGTATTTTGTGCTACCTGCTGTCCTAATACGTTATAAACCGTGTAATTCACGAGTCTATTGTCTGCCATTTGCATACGTAGCGCGTTATCTTCTTGTGTAAATTGCACATCAAAAATAGTTGCTTCTGATCGTAATTGCCCGTCGGTTTTGATGGTCGGTGTTACAGCCGCATCTCTATTAGAGCTGATGGTGATCGCATAATCTTCTACTTCTCCATATGAGAAGGTCTCACAAGGTGTTGGTACTCCATTCCACTTCATAGCCACACGCATTCTGGTGGTTCCTTCAATCGCGTTGGTAGGCACTGTGAAGTTATAGGAAAGGTTCCCTGTACTTGACGTCGATCCTGTGACTACTTTTTCTGAAGTATCAAAGGTTCCGTTTTGATTAAAATCAATCCAAACACCCCAATTTTCAGTATACGATTGTCCAGAAAAACCAACACTTAATACGATGGCGTTTGAACCATATCCTACCACACCTGTTTGGTTTGTAAAGTTACCATACCCTCCATTTGCTCCTGTTGCATTAGAAATTCCTCCTACGCCTACAAAATCGATATATTCATAATTTGCATTGTTTCCTCCAGAATTACAATAATTTAAAATAATAGCGTCCATTGTTACGCTTTCCGTATTACTCGCACTTGACATATTGGAAGCAGCATCTTTTGCGCGTACACTAAACGTATAATTTGTCGCTGAGTTCAGTCCGCTTACAACATAACTTGTCGTTGCCGTTGTACCGATTACAGTATTTCCTTGGTATACATCATAGGCGGTAACGCCTATATTATCTGTGGCTGTATTCCAAGAAAGCGTAAGTGATGTCTCTCCTACATTTGAAGCAGTAAGACTTGCGGGTGCTGTAGGCGCTTGTGTATCTGCAGCAGACGCGCCACCTTCTACGGTATGTGATCCAAGATCACTTGTTGTATTCGATGGAAAGCTATCCCATTCTGACGTTGAGTAGGTCGTAGAAGGCGACACTACGGTTGCTTTTCTTCGTAAGGTGACATTTTTTCCAAAGTTAGCACTACCCCCATTAAAGGTTCCGATAATATCGATGAGCACACCATTTTTAAATAATCCTACAGCATCATTTCCGTTAAAACTAATCGCTGAGTTTGACGTTGTTGTATTTGCTACGCCTGTAATTGACGTATTTGCAGAACTATGTGCTACTACAAAAACAGCTTCATTGCTCAAAGAGCCACTTAATGAAAAACCACTACTCCAAGATCCAGATCCATTGGTTTGTTTTCTTAATGAATACTGAGACATTGATACAGATGCTCCTGTAAAGTTAGCTATTTCTACTGCTTTATTAAAAGAAGAACCTTCTACATATTCAGAAAAGAATACTTCTGACACTCCTGGATTTCCTGTAGAACCACCAAATCTATCTTCGGCTTGTGGTCCGGCCCAAATTTGAGTAGCAAATGCTGGATTATCTATAAAAGGATTTCTATTTCCCTGAATACCTGTTAAGATGTCGTTACGAGTATCTTCAAAAGCACTTACAGGATCCTCTACATTCCACTGTAAAAACAGATCAATCATATTAGCATCGCTAGCCACTGCATTTCCAATACCTACATTAGAAGGCAAACAACGGTTATTGTAACGTACATACATAAATAACATCATACGTGCTACATCTCCTTTCCACTCGTCTCCTGGATAAAAATAACCTTGTGCCGTAATTCCTGCATTTCCTGAACCAGCTGCGTATTTTCTATTACTACGTTGTCCATTAAGCTGTATATCACTAGGACGGATATGATGCGCATCAGCTCCTGGGCCTGTGGTTCCTAAATTGGGGGTTCCTGATGATTTTGGGTAGGCATGTTCCCTATTCCACTCGCCCGAGCTTCCTCCATTTAAGTTTTTATTTCTTGATCTATCAGTGAGTGTATTCCCATCGGTATCATCATATCCATAGATAAGTAATACATTATTAGCATTAGTTGGATCTACATCTGCCACTTGTAATGCTTGCCATACACCAGGTGTATAACTTAAAAAAGTAGTGTGGGTTTGTGTGACTTTGGTTGACAATTCACTTTGCAAAGACGATCCTTGTAATGTCAGGTTTACATCATCATAATACGATGGTATCTGACTATACGTAATGCTTGCAATACAAAATAGTGTTAAAAATAGTAATGATTTCTTCATGATAATTATGTTTGGGTTAGTATACTTCTTCAAAAGTAAAGATTTCAATCTAAGCTACTTATTATTAAATCGTTATCCCTACACTACGCAACGAATCTAATAGAAAAATAGCGCTATTCCTATGCATGCACAGGAAATGACTAACAGGATGCTAACACTTTAATGTTATATTATTGATTTTTAGATAGATACATCAAATAGTGTTGTTCATAATTCTTCCTGTAAAATTGTTGAAAATATCTATTAGATAGTTTTACGACTTCTTTGTCTACTAATCATCTTATTCTATCTTTGTCAACTTATTAAATTATTATTTTAATTCATGAAAATATCCTATAACTGGCTTAAGCAATTTATCAAAATAGATTGGGATGCAGAGAAAACTGGAGAACTCTTAACGGATTTAGGTCTTGAGGTAGAAGGGATCGAACCCTATCAAAGTGTAAAAGGAGGACTTGAAGGCGTTGTTATCGGACACGTACTCACTTGTGAACAACACAGCAATGCTGATAAGCTCAAAGTCACAACTATTGACATAGGAGGAGATACTCCTATTCAGATCGTTTGTGGCGCTCCTAATGTTGCTAAAGGACAAAAAGTACCTGTTGCTACAATAGGCACTACATTATATACAGATGAAGGTGAAGCGTGGACCATTAAAAAAGGAAAAATACGCGGAGAAGAATCTCACGGTATGATTTGCGCTGAAGATGAGCTAGGTCTAGGAAAGGGTCATGATGGTATTATGATACTGGATGATAGCTTAGTTCCCGGAACACTTGCAGCCGATGTATTTGAGATAGAAAATGATCAAGTATTTGAGATTGGGCTTACTCCAAATCGCGCAGATGCCATGAGTCACTTAGGTACTGCTCGTGATTTACGTGCAGGTCTTATGCGACAAGACATCATACCAGAATTCATCACACCTTCTAACTCTTCATTTAAGATAGAAAACAGACTTAACAAAGTAGATGTATCTATTATAGATGGAGAACGTGCTCCGAGATATGCAGGTCTTGTGATAAGCGGTCTTAAAGTGATCGCATCTCCTGCATGGATTCAACATCGCTTAAAAGCGATAGGATTAACACCTATTAACAATATCGTAGATGTTACTAATTATGTATTACACGAATTAGGACAACCCCTTCATGCGTTTGATCTTGCAAAAATTAAAGGCAATAAAATAGAAGTAAAAACCGTAAAAAAAGGAACGAAATTTACAACATTAGATGGTGTTGAGCGTGAACTACACGAAGAAGATCTTATGATCTGTGATGAAGAAAAGCCAATGTGTATCGCGGGGGTTTTTGGAGGAATAGACAGCGGAGTTACAGAAAGCACTACTGCTATTTTCTTAGAAAGTGCCTACTTTAATCCTATATCTATACGAAAAACAGCAAAACGCCACGGCCTCAATACAGATGCTTCTTTCCGTTTTGAAAGAGGAATTGATCCAAATATTACAGATTATGCACTCATGAGAGCTGCTGTTTTATTACAAGAAATCGCTGGAGGAGAAATCACAAGTGAAGTTGTTGATGTGTATCCTAAAAAAATAGAAGATCAACAAGTCTTTTTGAGTTTTGAGAATGCTACAAAACTTATCGGAGAAGAATTACCTAAAGAACAGATTAAAGCAATTTTATCTTCTTTAGATATTAAGATTAACAATGTTACTGAATCTGGCTTAGGAATGACTATTCCTGCCTATCGTAATGATGTAACACGTGAAGCCGATGTCATCGAAGAGGTGTTACGTGTATACGGATATAATA
>JBLHOX010000265.1:0-5107 GCA_047623725.1 Dokdonia sp.
AGTCTTGGAGATGCAGAAACGCAAAATGATCCTATTACAACACCAACATCTTTTCAAAATACATCAAATACACAAACCATTTTTGTGAGACTGACCAATACACTTGCAACAGATTGTTTTGATATAGTGTCCTTTCAACTGATTGTAGAAGACGTTCCCGTAATCGCAAATGAACTAGAGAACCTTCTCGTATGTGATACTCAGGAAAATGATGGACTATTTACGTTTAATCTTACCATAAATGAAAGCCTAGCTATAGGAAATCAGACAGGAGTTTCCGTAACATTTCATCTTACAGAAGAAGACGCAAGTGATGGGACAAACCCGATTTTAAATCCAGAGAATTTTGAAAATACAGCGTCTCCACAAATTATCTATGTTCGTATTGCACAAGATGATGATGTGCTTTGTGATACCATCGACTCCTTTTCTATAGAAGTATTTGATCAGCCTGTCATCCCTTCTCTAGATGATCTTGTTTCCTGTGATGATAGTAGTAATGATGGTGTTTTGCTATTTGATCTCACCCAACAAGAAGATATCGTACTCTCAGGACAAGAAGACTTTATGGTATCCTATCACACGACTATAGAAGAGGCACAAAATAATATAGGGACGATACAAAATCCAGAGAGTTATCAAAATACGACAAACCCTCAAACCATCTATGTACGACTAGAAAACCCAGTCAATACAGACTGTTTTGACTTAGGTATCTTTGCTATAGAAGCATTGACTATAGATCCTCCACAAATACTGCCAGAAATCATCTCATGTAATGAGGGGTTTGAGATGGCTATTTTTGATTTGGTGACTGCTTCAGAAGCGATTGTATTACTAGATAATGAAACGATAACAGGATATTACGAAAGCTCAGAAGATGCTTTTAATGAAGAAAATCAAATTACAGACCCTTTCTCATATACCAATAGTATAAGCCCTCAGACTATTTTTATTCGTACCGATAGTCCAGATAGTGATGCCTGCTATATGATAGCATTATTGAATTTAGAAATAGAAAATTGCCCTCCTTTTGTGCCTGAAGGGTTTTCTCCTAACGGAGATACTATAAATGATACGTTTGAAATTAGCGGTTTAAAAGATGTATTTGACTACGAACTCACTATTTATTCCAGATTAGGCAACCTTATTTATAAAGGAGATAATACCATTCCATTTTGGGATGGTACTCCAAATGAAGGATTTGGAGGAAATGAGGCACCTACAGGAGTATACTTCTGGTCACTAAAATTGAGAGACTCAAATTTTGATAATAGGGTAGGTTGGGTGTACTTGAATCGTTGATACGAATTTCTTACAAAAATTTGTTAAAATTCACTAGCTTTGTCCGATCCTTCTAATCTTATGACTTTTAGAGAACTTAATCTTAATAATTCTTTGTGGAATGCACTGGAAGACCTTGGTTTTTCAGAGCCTACTTCCATCCAAGAACTCGCTTTTTCCCCCGTAATGTCTGGTAGAGATGTAGTGGGGATTGCACAAACAGGTACGGGAAAAACGTATGCGTACATGCTCCCAATCCTACGAATTCTTAAACACACCCGTCAAGAGACGCCTAGAGTTTTAATAGTAGTCCCTACACGAGAACTTGTTGTTCAGGTAGTTGACGAAATAGAAAAGCTGTCTGCATATCTTGAAATACGTGTCGCAGGTGTCTATGGAGGCGCAAATATCAACACACAAAAGAAGCTGATCGCTGATGGTCAGGATATCATTGTTGCCACACCTGGACGACTGTATGATCTTGCTGTGAGTAGAGTATTGCAACTCAAAACAATCCAGAAATTAGTGATTGATGAGGTAGATGTGATGCTAGATTTAGGATTCAGACCTCAGTTAATGAACATCTTTGACATCTTACCTCCACGCAGACAAAACATCATGTTTTCTGCAACGATGACAGATGATGTAGATGCAATGATTACTGATTTCTTTCAAAACCCTGAACGTATTTCTGTAGCGCGTAGTGGTACACCTTTAGAAAACATTACTCAGATAGGATATAAAATTCCTAACTTTTATACCAAAGTAAACTTTCTTTTAGAAGAGCTCGCTTCCGTGGAAGCGTACCCAAAAGCATTACTTTTTACAAGAGATAAACGTATGGCAGATCGTCTTTTTAGAAGACTAGATGAAGCATTCCCACAACAATGTGAAGTCATACATTCTAATAAAACGCAAAACTATCGCCTCAATAGTATTAAGGATTTTGAAGAAGGTGTCGTCCGTATTCTTGTAGCGACAGATGTGATGGCGAGAGGATTAGATATAGATGATATCTCTCATGTAATTAATGTAGATACCCCAGGATATCCTGAAAACTATTTACATCGTATAGGAAGAACAGGTCGTGCACAAAAACAAGGAACTTCCCTTGTATTTACGACGCCAAAAGAAGAGAAGTTTTTAGAAGATATAGAGGAGTTAATGCAAGTTAAAGTTCCTCAGACGGCTTTGCCAGATACCATTGAAATATCAGAAGAGCTAGCTCCTGAAGAACGTCCAGAAGCAAAGGAAATTTATAATCCTATAAATAGAAGAAACTCTGAAGATGAAGATGCTCCAGGACCTGCATTTCATGATAAAAAAGAAAAAAACCAAAAAGTTAATTTAGGTGGCTCTTATAGACGTACAATAGAAAAAAAATATAAAAAGCCTAAAACCAAAGGCGATAAGAATTATAATAAAAGGAATAAACGAAAATGATAAAAAAACTTCCCTTTAGATGTATTCTTTTTTGTGTTTTCACAGTGCTATTGGTCTCTTGTGTAGAAAAAGAGAAATTTGATCCAGACACCTATGTAAGGCCTTTAGAGATCGTCAAACTATCGGAAAATAATTATCAATATATTTCATATTTAAAACTAAAACAGTCTAGTTTTTATCCTTGTAATGGCTATGTCTATATCTCTGACGGAGAAGCTATTATTTTTGACACTCCAGTAGATGATGCCAATGCAAAACTACTTATAGATTTTGTTCAAAAAGAATTAAAAGCTGTTGTAAAAGCAGTTGTCATAAATCATGGACATGTCGATTCAGCAGGGGGATTAAAAACTTTCGCGAAAGCAAACATACCTTCATACGCCTCTAGTAAAACAGCTGCGATCTTAGCAAAAGACGCTATCATAATAACGCATCCTTTTGAAGTCAAACAAGAAATAAAAATCGGAAGTGCTATTGTTGAAAACACCTATTTTGGACCTGCTCACACACAAGATAATATTGTGTCTTACATACAAGGTGAAGACATATTATATGGAGGTTGTATGATACGGCCTTTATATGGAGCTTTAGGAAACACTAAAGATGCAGATGTTCAGCTTTGGCCAGAAACAGTTCAGAAAATAAAAGAAGCGTATCCAGAAGTACAAGTTGTAATACCTGGACACGGAGGCAAAGGAGATGCGTCACTACTCGACTATACCATTCGCCTATTCACTGCAGGTGACACAAATGGGTGATAATTTAGAATTATTCCAAAAGCCTTTATTCATATCTTAGATTTACTAAAAATCTAAAAATAATAATATCAAATCGCCTTTAGGGTTCATTAGATATAAATTCGCTTTCGCGAAAAAAAAAATTGATATGGAAGACAATAAAAAAAGAGGAGGAGATGCTCCAGTTGCCTGTGAAGTAGAAGCAGGAAAAAAATATTCTTGGTGTACCTGTGGACATAGTGAAAATCAACCCTTTTGTGACGGAGGTCATAAAGCTGCTGAGAGTACGCCTAACCTACGTTTTGAAGCTCAAGAAACAGGAACCGTATATTTATGTACCTGTAAGTTAACGAAGAACCCTCCGTATTGCGACGGGTCTCATAAATAATTAAGCAAGTATATATTATATAAAAAATGCTGATTGTCGCATGACAATCAGCATTTTTTGTTTCTACTCTTTTTTCAGGTTTAATTCCCAATGACGAGTAGCGTTTTAATTTTTCTTTGAGATTTATTTGACGCTGGATGATGGATGCTAAATATATCGAAATCACCAACTGGATTTGAAGATAGAAAAGAATATAGACATTTAAAATACGAAGTTCAGTCATCTCGTATTCTATGATTAAAACAAGTAGAAACTGATTTATTTTTATTAATAAAAAATCAAGCGGCAAACTTCATAATATCTACATATGGAGTTTGTCTTTTTACAGTCGCAAAAACTCTAGAAATTAATTTGTTTCTAATAATGTTGATAGTACTCATTTTATTCTTTCCACTTTCAATTCTACGTTGATAAAAGAGCTTCATTTCAGGGTTATGTTGTATTGATGATACTGCACACATATTTAGTATACTCTTTAGCTTTTTATTAGCCAAATGTGAAACTTTTGTACGCCCTTTAATACTAGATCCTGATTGATAAGGAAATGGAGCTATCCCGCAATAACTGGCAAACTTTCTCCATGTTTTAAACTTAGTAAAATTATCAGTATATATAAGTATAGTGAATGCGGTTTGAGGCCCAATTCCTTTAACACTAATAGTTAAGTTGTAATTTGTGCTGAGCGTTTCATTAACCTTTATGATCTGTTGCATTTTAGTTTCCAGCTTTTGTATTTCCTTAGTTAAAATTACTATCATTTTTTGCTGTACTTCAAAAATAGTTTTAAAGTCTTTTTTGGAATAAACTGCTTTTTGCTCCTTCAGAGTTGATTTATATCCTGCTCTTTGTTTAACAAGTTTTAATCGTAATGAATTCAAAGACTTTAGAGTGCTAATGTCCTTACTGGGTAATTTGCTTGGAATAAGTTCGTCCCTCAACCTGTAAGCATAAAGTGCTATTCTTTTAGCATCTACTTGGTCGTCTTTACCTCTTGTTATACCCATAGATTTTTTAATCTCTAGACCAGGAACAATACAAAAGTGATAGTTCTGACTATCTAAAAAGACTCCCAGATTATCCGAGTACATTCCTGTATGCTCAAAGACAAAAAGAAATTCTTTTTTATTGTAGTTTGTGTTTTTAAAAATCCATAGTAACATCTTTTTAAAACCTGATTTTGAATTTTCAAATTGATTTAAAATTCCTAAAGTATAGATGCATACATCTATCACAGATTTACTTACATCAATACCAA
>JBLHOX010000266.1:0-5101 GCA_047623725.1 Dokdonia sp.
TAGATTTAACAGAAGAAATCACCGAGGATCAATACTAGACAAGATAATAGAAAGATGTGTATTGCATCAACCTGTAACTATGAAGCAAATTAAAATTCACGAGACCTAAATGGGTAGCCCTAAAAAACAATTAAAATTTTAGTGTTATGAAAACCATTAAAATATTTATTACAATTGCTATTGTAGCAATAACAGGGAATATGAGTGCTCAAATAATTGACACCAACAAACCCCAAAATTCAACAATTCCAACTCTAGAGGATTTCAAAAAAGATTTTCCTAAAGCATATAGCAATCTAGACACAAGCCTCATACAAAATAATAAAGGAGATATAGTCACTTCTTTAAAAGATTTATCTAATTTAGATTTTTTCACTTTACCCGTTATAATCAATAACAACGTAGTAGGTAGAGTATATCAATCTAAAGGTAATATATCATATGTTGATTATTCAAATTACAAAAAAGAAGTCAAACTTAACATATTAAGAAATGACAAGTCTAAAACATCCTTTACTAGTAATATGTTATATAATTCAAAAGATAAAACATATAGTATAGATAATAATGGACAAAATAGAACTTGGTGTGAAATAGGCTGCACATTAGGAGGAATAGCAATTGCCATAAGCGATGGCCCATTACCCGTTTTAGATATTCTAGCAGTTGCCACAACGGCCGCATGTGTTGCAGGGTGTAATGAATAAAAATAGTAACAAAAATTCCAAAATCATGAAACTATACAATAAATATAAAGGTAGATTAACCGGCTTAGGCTTAGCTCTGATCATATTACTTATAGTTCTTGTTAAATATCTTTCTGGAATTTAATTTTTCTTACTTATGAAACCAACACTCACCACACTATTCTTAGTGTGCATATCAACTATTGCCTTATCGCAAGAGTATAGAATAGAAATCGGGAGTAGGACAGGATGTACGGGAAGAGGAATCTGTACTATTGAAAGCCCTCCTGACCCAATGAACAAAACAACAGTAAATAGCGCTAATGCTTCTATTATCCAAACCAAAGAAGGGGTAACGCTATTACGCATATATAGAGAACAACTCACACAAGAAGAACAAGATCGTGTCCTGGGTGTGCCTATTATGTCAAAAAGCAAAAATGTGTTAGAATTTACCATGGAAGAAGCGTTACCGCTACCTGAAGACATTATAGCTATTACAGCGGCAACACGATCCAGACAAATTAGTGTGCTAAAAGCAAAAACATATCCGACTGTCATTTCAGACACATACATTGATATTACCATCGTAGCGCCTGAAAACAATATTAAAACTAAAGATTAATGACACATCCTTATATCATTTCTCCCTTTGGGAGAAATAGGAATGAGGGATCACTAAAAAATGTGTTATTCATCTTTCTATTAAAAAAGTAAAGACATGAAACTTATTACATACATCACGATTATTCTTTCCTTATGCAGTATTCATAAGGCCTATGCTCTGATAGATACCGTTATAATCAAGGAACTTTCTATAGAAGAACATCTGGAACAATTGAATATAGAGGTAGAAAACACAATATTACATTACCAACAAAAATATACCAGTATCGCTCTTGAGTTATCTAAAGCAAATCAAGGTATTAAAGAAAGTATCACCAATGATCAAAAACTATATTGGTTATTAGAAAAAGATAGACTAAAAGAAGAAAGAGAGTTCCTTTTTTTAAGTGAATTATCTGATCTAAGCAAAATACGATACATCAAAGGTTTACAAATCATCAAGATACTCTATGAAAAGACATTAGCGCTAGATCACCACTTTGCTTCGGTAAGTACTTTTCACGAGATTAATAAAATAGCAAACCCAAATAATTATCCAGAATTCAAAAACATCAAAGAAGCCATAGGTACAAAAACAGACAAAAAGAAAGGGTTTGACCTGACCAATATCTTAAGGAATAACATTTATGCATCGGTAGCGCATTCCTTTATCTCTTTGTTTAATAGTGATAGTACTTCAAAAACGCAAAAAGAAGAAAGTCTTAAAGATGTAGAGTGCATTCTAGATTTTACACTACGCATGCATAATGACTTAAATACTATTTATTTTGAAACAGTTTTTCTTCAGAAAAGTAATGAGAATATCATGACAGAACTACAACAACTCTTTGTAGACTTTACAAAACCTATCAAGTACAAAACTCCCCTAGCAGAATGTCGTAACACTGATGACTGGGATAGCGTACGAGAACATCTAGACACATACCTCATTGCACTGAATGCTGCATTAGCAGATGACAACAAACGATACAAAGCACATAAAATGAAAATCAATCTTGAGTTTCCCATAGATAGACTACTACAATTTATAACCCAATACAATGCTTTTATAGATCAAGGGGCTAAGTTTTATGAAAAATTTGGAATTATGCTAGATAGTTATGAGAATGAAAAACAATGTGCTAGTAAGATACCTATAGAATACAAAAAACTAAAAGAGAGTATTGTGGTGGCTATAGACAAATTCAATACAGCTTATAAACCTGTAGAAATTAACGGAAGTAAAATGAAAGAAGTACTCTACGGACTTAATGAATATGATTAATAATAAGAAACACTAAAAACTATGGAAACGATAAGTATTCAAACTGATCCAAATCTTCTATTATGGCAATTATTTTTAATAGGGTTTCTCATTTTTATGGTATTTGTTATTATAAAATTGATGTTTTTCATGAAAAAAGCATCTCGTTATATTGACCTTAAAACAGCATACTTGGAAGCTAAAAAACAAGAATGATTAAAGTATAAAGGCTCACTAAGTTTCATTAAATATTACATACACATCAGAACTTCTTAAAACAAAGGAGAAGAGATTTTACATCCTAATCTTAAGTGCGCATACACTTAGAATCAGGCATTCTCTTCTCCATTATGTGTTAGTTGGGGAGCTGCTTTTACAAACGATAACATGCGTACTAGAGTATCAGGTCTCCCAATGCATTTGCATACCTATACTTTAGGTTATCGTTTTAAAAGTAGCTTTTTTTTTACAATTTCATAGTCTTTATAGCATTCAAAGAAAGGTAACTAATCAAACTATAATCCGTGACTCTTAAGAACTATACATTTTTCTATACACCTACAATGTTACTTCATTATAAAGAACACTGAGACTTTGAAATCTTATAATACACTCTTAGCAAAAACCACCCTATCGTTTATAGTAGGCATTCTACTACACCCCTATATTGACATACCCTTATTCTGGCTCGTTGCACTCATAATTATCCTCTTCGGTATCGTATGGATCTGTCATCTTCTTGCCTTTAAAAACACACAATGGTCCATCCCTTTTGGTATAGGATTGCTTTTCTTATTTACCACCTTAGGAATCGTAAATAAAACACTTAAAGATCCATTACAAACAAAACATCATTATGCACATCTTAATGATACACAAACACACACCTATCTCTTTTCTATTAAAGAAAAGCTAAAGCCCAGTGCATATCATCATAAATTTATAGCGCAGCTTCATAAAAAAGATAGCACATTCATTACGGGCAACGTCCTCGTTTCTATTGAGAAAGATAGTTTCCAAAAAACTCCAGTAATGGGTCATTGGTACTATGCACGTGCTCCTATTAGAGAGCTTCCCACTGCAAAGAATCCATATCAATTTGATTATGGTTCTTACTTAAGGAGAAAGCAAATCTACGGTCAGTTTTTTGTAAAAAGCGACGAACTTTTAAAAGGAGATCAGACAACAGAAAATAGTCGAGTACGTGCGTTACGCTTTCGCGAAAGCGTAATCTCCAGATTAAAAACAGCGCCTTTTTCACGTGCACAACTAGCCATTATCCAAGCACTCCTATTAGGACAACGACAAGACATTAATGCCACCATGAGTAATCAATATGCAAGCGCAGGAATGATGCACATATTAGCCGTCTCTGGTCTACACGTAGGCATCCTATTATTACTACTCCGTTTTATAACACGTCCTATTTCAAATAGGAAACTTCGCTGGATACGATCTGGAATGATTATAGGATTATTATGGTGTTTTGCTTTCATCACAGGATTATCTCCTTCGGTTTTACGGGCTGTTACCATGTTTAGCTTTTTAGAACTAGGTAATTGTTTAGGTGGGAAGCGCTCTAGTAATGATGCACTCTTATTTTCTGCATTTATTTTACTAATAATAGACCCTTCACTATTATATCAAGTAGGCTTTCAATTAAGCTATCTCGCTGTTATTGCTATCTTATGGTTACAACCTTGGTTGTATCATTTTTATAAGCCTAAATACTATATAATTGATAAACTATGGGGAATTATTACCGTATCTATCGCTGCGCAATTAGGCGTATTGCCTTTGAGTTTATTTTACTTTCATCAATTTCCAGGATTGTTTTTAATCTCAAATGTGGTTGTACTTCCCTTTTTAGGCATCATACTATCCATCGGAATTTTTGTAATAGGTCTTAGCTACTTTTCTATACTTCCTAATTACCTAGCTTTGGTATACGGCAAAATAATAGATGCATTAAACAACTTTATTGCTTGGGTTGCTTCTAAAGAAGCGTTTGTTATAGATCACATCTCGTTGTCACTAACCAACATGTTATTCCTATACCTAGCACTCATTTCTATCTTATGTGTGCTTAAAAAGTATGAATACAAGAGACTGTTATTCTTCTTGACAACGTTGACACTCATACTCAGCGCACATAGCTATCAGAAGCGAAATAGAGATGCTCCACACCTAACTATCTTTCATAAAAACAGAGAAACACTAATTGGTTTGTATACCTCAGATACTTTAGTCGTGTACACTAACCATTTGATTTATGATTACAAGAAAGACAGCCGCATAGAAGCCTATCAAGATAACTTTATGCTAGACACTGTTTACCAACGTAACCTGCAAAATTACTATAGCATAAAACATAAAAAAACACTCGTCATTGACAGCCTTGGCGTATACATCATTAAAGGTATTCAACCTAATTATATCGTATTACGACAGTCACCAGACATACACCTAGAACGCCTCATATCACTATATCCTAATGCAACGATTATTGCAGATGGATCTAACTACAAAAGTGACATCACGCGTT
>JBLHOX010000267.1:0-5068 GCA_047623725.1 Dokdonia sp.
TTCTTCTTCGTTTATTAATTTCAAATTCAGTAAAGCCATTGAATAATAGGGTTCGTATTTTTTTATGTTTCTTTTGTTTTTTAATTGTTCTAGTAAAGGGATTACTTGTTTGTTCTCTTTAAAATTAGGTAGCCTTTTTAATGCTGCCATTACTACTCCAGAATTATGATCATTCAGAATCGCATATTTAAGGATTTTAAAAGCTTTTGGATTTCCAGTATCTCCAAGAATCATGATGTCTCTCATTCTGTCATCATCATTTTTAGATTTGAACTTCTCCAACCCACTTAATTCTGAGTTTTTATCATTCAAATTCGTTGTAGCTATACTGGATTCTTTTTTCTTAATCCCAAACATTCTTTTGAGTATGCTCATATTATGATCAACGTATTTGTATAAGATCCGTTATGTTGTTTAAGGAACTAATTTAGTAATTAATTTCATACAGTATTAGGGCACGAATTTTTAAATAACTTTGAATTTTTATATAGTTGATTATCTTTTTTTTGTCTAACGATTGTATACATATTTAAAATAAGAATGATTATTATCCTATTTTTACTTCTATGTATGAATTAGATCTCAATCTATATAATTTAGTCATTATAGCCTCTGTCTTCATAGGTCTCATTTTTGGTCTTTTGCTGATCTTTACAAAGCGAATCAATCAAAATGCGAATCGATATTTGGGCGGATTAGCTTTAATTATTGTTTTTTGGAACATTTGGGTATTGAGTTTGGATTTAGATATTTTTCGTTATTTCCCTAAATTCTATTTAATTCCTGTCAATTTTTCTTTGGCATTAGGTCCTCTTTTTTACTTGTATATCAAAAAAATGACGAGACCAGAGTGGTCATTCTCTAAGAAAGACGGGTTGCATTTTTTGCCTTTACTGTTTGAACTCATGGTACATGTAATTCTTTGCCAAGAAGCATTAGAAAAAGGAACTTTAGCAACAGATACGACTGCTTTCTATACGCTAATTCCTGCGGTACAACTGTTTGCTATTATCTCCATCTTAGTGTATTGTTATCATGGTTTATCCTTAATTAGAAAATACCACGTTTGGTTGAAGGCTACGTATAGCAACGACGATAAATATAACTTACGTTGGCTCTATCGGCTGACGATCATTTTTGCACTGTTTTGGTTTATGTTGGTTCCGTATACGCTGATTGACTTTCTCGTTTTTGATTTTAGTTTGGGGATAGGAGACTATTATCCCATCTACATTTTGCTCTCCGTGATAACGCTGTGGATCAGTATCGAGGCTTTCTTAAAACCAGAAGTCGTCTTTGTAGATAGTATTCAAGAAGACACAACCACAACCGAAGATGAGAAGCCAAAACCGACTCAAGAAGCATTGGATAAAGCAGCGTGGCTCCAACAGGAAATGGAACGAAATTTATTCTATTTAGATTCAGAATTAAGCTTAACGTCCTTGGCGCAAGATCTAGATATACATCCCAATAGCTTGTCGAAGATTATCAATGAAGGCTTAGGAAAGAATTTCTCCGATTTTATAAATGACTACCGCGTACATGCTGTCATCGATCGATTGAAGGATTCTACACACGATCATATTACCTTACTCGGAATTTCTTTTGAATGCGGATTCAATTCCAAAACAACGTTTAACCGTGTTTTTAAAAATGTAACAGGAAAAACACCTATTGATTTCAAGAAAACAGTTTCAAAAAGGTAATACCATTTACCAATTGAATTTACTGTAATAAAACACCCTTTTTTCCTTTCTATTTCAGAAGAAAAAGAAACCGTAGCTTAGGCTATGCATTCCTTTTATTTCTCATATAAAGAAAAAAATCATTATTTTCTTTTCCAGTAAATTCAATTAATAACTGGTATAAATTACAGCATATCAATATGTCAGATGCTTGGAAAATGAGTACCATCTTATAAAATGGGGCGTTTAGGTTCTTTAATGAGTATATATTTGGATCAAAATCAATCAAAATCAATCATAATAGTATGAATACGAAATCGTGGCTTTTCTGCAGTGCATTCTTTTTAATTTTAATGTCTTGTAACCAATCTAAATCTCAGTCGGTATCTAAAAAGCTAGACTCAGATGCTAATAAAATAACATTTTCTAATACGGACTTTAAGAAGAGCTCTTCCGAAAAGAAGTTTATAGATACCTTCAAATTGAATGAGGATACATACCTTAATATTCATTTTGATTTGGATGAACCTTTGGTTGCCATTCTAAGAAAACTGGACCCTAGTGCTAGTGATGCAGATCTCGTATCACGCGGTAATTATCAATTTACATTTCTGGTTGACGACGAAGTACTCTTTACTCATAATTTGCACCCTGGTGCCGGAACTCCAGAAAGCAAGCAAACAAAACTTTCTAATACGATCCCACTTGTGTATCCAGAGCGTATTGATTATTGGGGTTGGTATCTATGGTTACGATTCTCCAAAATGGGAGGAGGCGAAGATGCTTTAGCATCGGGTAAGCATGATTTGACAATAGAAGTTCGATCGTACTTAGATGGTGACGTACTTAAAGTCGGAGACCTGCTTGCTGTCGGAAATATACCTGTAGATGTAAAAGAAATCCCTTATGATACAAAGGCAGCAGCTATTCAACCGATAGAAGATAATAGTGGATGGACCGTTTCAAAAGACACTTACGATGTCTCGAAAATCGAAACACTTAATAAAAAGATAGCCCAAAATAGATTCATTGATATTAATAGTATTGTTGTGATTAAAAACAATGAATTATTAATAGAAGAATATTTTAATGGTGCCAATCGTGAGACGTTACATAACCCAAGAAGCGTCGGTAAAACGATTGCATCAACGATGATGGGGATTGCTATCGAAGAGGGCCATCTCAAAAGTGAAAACCAAAAACTGAATGCATTTTATAACTTAAAAGAGTATAAAAATTATGATGCTATCAAGGAAGGCGTCAGTTTAAAATCGTTGCTAACGATGAGCTCTCCTTTTGTCGGCAATGACGACGATTATGATTCTCCAGGGAATGAAGAAAATATGTATCCTACAAAAGATTGGGTGAAATTCACGTTAGATCTTCCTGTCAACTCAGACAAGGTGATGGAAAAGGACTTTGAATATTTTACAGCAGGAATTGTCGTACTCGGAGACATCATCCACAAATCAGTGCCTGATGGTTTGGTAGCGTATACAGATAAGAAGTTATTTGAACCTATGGGGATTACAAAACGCAATTGGCAGTTTACACCGCAAAAAGTTGGGAATACTGCTGGAGGGTTACAACTTCGTTCTGTAGATTTTGCTAAGTGGGGTCAGATTTATAAAAACAAAGGACAGTGGGAAGGGCAACAACTGATTCCTGAAGCATGGGTTGAAAAAAGCTTGGCTCATCAAGTCACACAAGAAAATATAGAGAACGGAACATACGGGTATCTTTTTTGGAACAATGTCTACACCGTCAATGGGAAAAACTATGCTTATTCATCATGTAGTGGAAATGGAGGTAATAAGATTTATGTATTTAAGGATATACCATTGGTAGTGGTTATAACAGCATCTGCTTATAATATGCCTTTTGCACATAAGCAAGTGGATCAGATGATGGAGCGATATATTTTACCTGCTGTCTTTTGATGGTTTTAACCCGCATTATGCAATAGAAAATCTACTACAACTTGAAGCATCTTCAAGCCTCATCACAAAGTTCTATTGCATAATCCAGGTTTAATAGCCTATCCTAGTATATGATTTATTAGGTTGTTTAAGGACTGATAGACTAAATAAAAATAACGTAGAAAACCTGAAAGGCTTACCTTAGATAGGTATATCCAAGCGGTTTGGTATGGATCACATCTTTACCAAGGAGAAATCCTTCATCATTTTTAAAAGGAATTAATTCTGTGTTTAAAACGGGATCTGGAATGGTTTCATTCATCTCTTCATCTTGTTGAAACTTCCACCAGAATCGATCTAGATTGCAATGAATAAACCAAAATAAGGGATCTAATGTTGCAATAGGTACTTGGGTCATCGTACCGCCAATCCAAACATGGGCGGTCGCATCCATCAACCAAATACGTTTATTAAAACTAGTATAGTCTTTCGCTTCAAGCGCAAATATAGAACGACGCCTAGCTTCTGTTAAACCTTCGGTTTCTGAATTATCATAATCTCTTGAAGTACAGAGTCTTTGTGTGGTATCACGAAATAAAGGATTTGCTTTTAGATCTTTCCCACCATTGGGAACATAGATAGGGTCAGAAAATAACTTTGGCATTCCTTTACTGATTGCTTCTTGGCTTGTATAGTTCCAATAGGGCAAAAATAAGTTAGGGTTTTTGGTGAGTAAAAAATCTTCAAAACTTAGGAAAAAGGCTCGGTTCCAGGTTAGAAAATTCAGGTCAGTTGCAGAGGCATGTCCTTCATTTTCTAGGATGTCAGAAAATATAAGATATTCGGCAAGGGAATCTTCAAAAATATCATCAAACGCGATGCGTATATCGAGGATTTCTTGATCGGTTAATGCGTAAACACTTTTTCGGATTCTTAGATTTTTCATGGCACGTTTTATGTTATGTAAAATACATAAGAATCTTACAGGTTACAACGCGTATAAATACGCCTTTTTTAATCGGTGGGAGTAAGATAGAAAGTGCCTATAAGATAGTATGCCGTTGCGATTAGTTTTTTATTCCACATCATTTTATTTATTGTAAGGACGTTCATTAATCCAATTAAAACCACGAGCGTTTAAATTAAATTTTGTGTGATCTTTTCTAGAGAATAGTATGTGTAACGTATCAGACTCTATAATTCCATCGAGTTGAAGGAATTCTGAATTTGGATTTTTATAGTCGAAATTATATTCTTCAGATTCAGAATCTTTTTTATAAATCATTATTTTTTGAGACGTCGAATCTGTTACAAATTTATATGGATGATTTAGATCGTCCATTGTTTTTACAGTCGCTTCCTCTTTTAAATCAACGATAAGATAACGCCATCTATAATCATCTGTAATTAATGGTAGGAGTGTGTCTCCATTTTTAATAAAATGGGAAGCCTCCCAAATACCAT
>JBLHOX010000268.1:0-5066 GCA_047623725.1 Dokdonia sp.
GCTATCACTTTTGAAAGTGATGTTGTAGATTATGGAGAGGTAGACTATGGAGCAAATGGCGTACGAGAGTTTAAGTTTAAAAATACAGGAACTGATGTTCTTATTGTAGCGCGTGTATATTCAACTTGTGGATGTACGATTCCAAAAAAACCTGAAAACCCTATTCAACCAGGAGAAAGCGGTGTTATAGAGGTGAAGTACGATACAAAACGTACAGGACCTATACGTAAAACAATCACTGTATACTCCAATGCTTCTGAAGTTCCTTATACACTTAAGATAAAAGGAACCGTTAAGCCAGAAGCGGGTAAATAAAAGATTTAAAATACTCATTTTAAAAGCCACTCATCGAGTGGCTTTTTTGTTTCATAAGAATACCGTTATTTTTTGCGAGGGTAATTCAAAAATGCCAATATAAATTTGCATTTTTGTAAAGCAAAAAAATAAAATTAATATGCCAGCAATTTCTAATAAAGGGCAAATCATGCCTCAATCTCCTATCCGTAAGTTAGTACCTTACGCAGAAGCGGCTAAAGCTCGTGGTGTTCAAATACACCATCTTAATATAGGACAACCAGATATAAAAACACCCCAAGTGGCACTTGATGCGGTAAAGAATAATTCTATAGAGGTATTAGCATATTCCCATAGTGCAGGTTTTGCTTCTTATAGAGATAAACTTGCTATTTATTATAAAAAGAACGGAATTGACGTTGATTCGGAAGATATTATTGTCACTACTGGAGGATCTGAAGCGTTGCTTTTTGCTATGGGAAGTGTCACAGATCCAGGTGACCAGATTATTATTCCAGAACCTTTTTATGCAAATTATAATGGATTTGCAACAGCGAGTGGCGTAGAGGTTGTTCCTGTAATTTCAAATATCGATTCAGGTTTTGCATTACCTCCGATAGCAGATTTTGAAAAACTAATCACTTCAAAGACAAAAGCCATTGTTATTTGTAACCCTGGGAACCCTACAGGGTATCTATACAGCGAAGATGAAATCAAACAACTAGCAGCACTCGTAAAAAAGCATGACTTATTCCTAATCGCAGATGAGGTTTATAGAGAGTTTGCATATGATGGTTTAAAACATCATTCTGTGATGACACAACGCGATATAGATGCGCATACCATTATGATAGATTCTGTGTCAAAACGATACTCTATGTGTGGTGCTCGTATAGGATGTATCGTAAGTAGAAACAAAGAGTTGATAGGAACGGCCATGAAATTTGCACAAGCGCGTTTGAGTCCGCCTACATTTGCACAAGTTGCGAGTGAAGCAGCACTGGAAACCCCAGCGTCGTACTTTACAGATGTTATAGATGAGTATGTGTCTAGACGTAATACGTTGATCGCAGGACTTGAGACCATTCCAGGTGTAAAAGTGGCAAAACCTAAAGGCGCCTTTTATTGTATCGCAGAGCTTCCTGTAAACAATGCAGACGCTTTTGCACAATGGTTATTGGAAGATTTTAATTTAGATGGTAAAACAATCATGGTGGCGCCAGCAGCAGGTTTTTATTCTAGTGAAGGCGTGGGACTTAATCAAGTGCGAATCGCTTATGTATTGGAAGAGAGTTTATTAAAAGAAGCTGTGGAGATTTTACGAGAAGCATTGCAACAGTATAAAGAATAATTTATGAGTGATCAAAAGAAGGCTTCTTTAAAAAAATACAATACGTTTGGTATTGATGTGCATGCACTAGAAATTTTGTCAGTCACATCTGTAGCAGATGTGCAGCATATTATAAAAGAAAAAGATCCTTCTGAGTTATTTGTTATTGGAGGCGGTAGCAATATGTTATTGACCAAAGACATTGATAAATGTGTTGTACATATTAATAATAAGGGATATACCGTAGTTGATGATATGCCTTTCGGCGAAAATGAACTATTGCTCAACGTAGCAGGAGGGGAGAACTGGCATGATTTTGTACGCTATTGTATTGATCACGGTTATGGGGGCGTTGAAAACTTATCGCTTATTCCTGGTAATGTAGGTACAGCTCCTATTCAAAACATAGGCGCGTATGGTGTTGAACTCAAAGATGTTTTTTGCCAATGCGAAGCTGTTTCAAGAGTAGATGGAGAGATCCGAATTTTCTCACTAGAAGATTGTAAGTTTGGCTATAGAGATTCTGTTTTTAAAACGGAGTTAAAAGACCAATACATTATTACTTCGGTAACCTTCAAACTTACAATTAAAGATCACAAAATCAAAACTGAATATGGTGCTATTTATGATACACTTTCTGAACAAGGAATTACAAACCCTACGATTAAAGAGGTGTCAGATGCAGTTATTAAAATACGCCAAGCCAAACTTCCTGACCCAAAAAAAATAGGGAACAGCGGAAGTTTTTTTAAAAATCCAGTGATATCACAAGCTGTGTTTTCTGAATTGCGTAAAAATTTTCCAGAGATTCCATATTATCCTGTGGGGGAAGATCAAATCAAGGTTCCCGCGGGATGGCTTATAGAACAAGCAGGTTTTAAAGGAAAACGTTTTGGTGATGCAGGTGTACATGATAAACAAGCACTTGTATTAGTCAATCATGGAAATGCAACTGGAAGTGAAATATGGGAATTAGCATTACGTATCCAAGATGAGGTGAAATCAAAATTTGGACTTATGATCACGCCAGAAGTAAATGTTTTCTAAGATATATTGCCTTTTTATAAAATAAAAATAGCCTTACTAGACATTCTAGTAAGGCTATTTCGGTATATAGAGTACTTACCTACTATTATTTAGGTAGTACGACGCTGTCTATTACATGGATCACTCCATTAGAAGCTTTTAAATCTGTGGCTGTGATAGTAGCCACACTTCCATTAGCATCTGTTATAATCACCTTGTCTCCTTTTAATGAAGCAATAAGGGTACCTCCATTTACAGTTTTAATAGCGAATTTCCCTCCCCCTTTTTTAATTGCAGCGACCACATCTGCAGCTTTAAAGTTTCCAGCGACCACATGGTAGGTAAGAATAGCGGATAATTTGCTTTTTGACTCTGGCTTTAATAGTGATTCTAAAGTTCCTTTTGGTAGTGCGCCAAAGGCTGCATTTGTTGGGGCAAATATAGTAAAGGGACCTTCTCCTTTTAGTGTGTTTACAAGGTCTGCGGCTTTTACAGCTGCTACAAGTGTTGTGTGATCTTTAGAAGATAATGCTACATCTACGACATCAGATTGAGCGGTAGATACGGTTGAAATAAAGAATGTTAGCATTGCGAAGATTAAAATGTTCTTTTTCATAATAAATTTAAAATTGTGGAGTTAATAAATAAAAGTTGTTTTCATTTGTAATAGATACGCCGTAACTTTAAACCATCGATTTCTATGCATTCACAAAATTTTGTTAAATCAAAAACCAACCATTTTTGAAGCCATTTATAGAACAACATATTATTGAGCTCCTCAAAGCTCAAGATGAACGTGCTATAGGATTACTATACGATCACTATGCTGATGCATTATTTGGAGTTGCTATAAAGGTGACAAAAGATGAAGTGTTGGCTCAAGATGTATTGCAAGAATCTTTTGTAAAAATCTGGAAAAATGCGAGTAAGTATGATTCAAATAAAGCACGTCTTTTTACTTGGTTATTCCGTGTGGTTCAAAATACAGCGATAGATGCTGTGAGAAGTAGGCAACGTAAAAAAACAAAAGAAGTCCAAATAGATGATTCTAACGTATATCATTTACAGAGCACAAAGTTTGCGATAGAGCATCTTGATATTGCATCGCATGCCGCTGGCCTTGAAGATAAGTATAGAGTAGTTATAGATGCACTATTTTTTCAAGGGATGACACAACAGGAAGCTAGTGATGAATTAAATATCCCATTAGGGACTGTAAAGTCAAGATTAAAAATAGGTTTAAGAGAATTACGTAAACTTTTCGGTTTAGTGATTGTATTTTTGTCAATATGAATGAGAGAGTAAAGATATTTTTGGACGGTGATATGCTGGAGCGCTACTTAATGGACGCCACTTCCCCTATGGAGTCTAAAGAAGTAGAGCATTATATAGAAAAATATCCAGAGGTAAAGAAAACCTATATAGAGCTTCAAGAAAACTTAGAAGAGTACGCTACCTCGTATGCAGTACCAGCACCTTCTGACCTTAAAGATAAAATTTTAAAGCAGGTGCATACGCGCCCTAAACCTGTGATCCCATTAATGGCTATTACAGCTTGTGTCGCTACGATACTTTTTGGTATTATGACTTTTATGATCTGGCGTCAAAACCAAGAACTACTTAAGGATCGAAGACTTACGACAGAGCTTATTGAAGAGCTTAATGATGATATCGTATCCAATAGAGACACACTTCAGTCTGTAGAAGAGCAATTTATGATTCTAAATAATTCATCTACAGATAAATATGTATTAAGAGGCAATACAAAAGCACGTAAACTAGAAACCGTAGCGTATGTAAATATGCTTGAGAAAAAATCCTATGTGCATGTGGTTGCACTTCCTGAATTGCCTGATAATCAAGTGTATCAAATGTGGGCAGGAGTAGATGGTCATATGGTCCCTCTTGATATTTTAAAAATCACAAAAGATAACTTGGTAGAGATTCCTTACGAAGAGCGCATGGCAAGTCTCAACATTACTATTGAGCCCAAAGGTGGTAGCAAAGAAGCTACTGTAGATAATCTTGTGGCTAATATTTCCTTCTAATTTTAGTGAAACTCAATGTTGAGAAGTCTGCAAGACGCACTCAAGATTGTAAGTTGAACTAATCCCGCTTTTATAGCGGGATCTAGGTTTAATTCCCCCGATGATTACATCGTATTTTTCTTTTTTTTGGAATTTGTGATTTTCTCCTTTTGGGATTTGATACCTCGCATGCTTGCATCGAGGTAGTTCGTTTTTTTACACGAGCATCCTATTTATTTACAGCTTGTCGTCAAGTGATCAACAATTAGGTCTTACGTCTTATGTCTAATAGCGAAGCGGTCTTATGTCTTAGTCGGACACGACTACTATTTTTTATGTTTTTTTAAAGGATTCGTCTTTTAGAATCTTTGTATATTTGCGCAAAATAT
>JBLHOX010000269.1:0-5063 GCA_047623725.1 Dokdonia sp.
CCCCACCAAGGCATATTACCTGCTATTCTAAAGCCTTCAAATACTCCAAAATATAATAACTGCAAGCAACTATTAACTACGATATACACAAAGAGGTGTATATACCATCCTTTTTCGTCTTCTATCTGCTTTTTTGCTCGTTCGTATTTTTCTTGATCTATATCTTCCATCATCTTCTATTTTAAGTATTTTTATTTATTTCCTACTATTACGCATAAAATCTTTTTCCTCCTCTTCCATATACTTTTTGATCTTACGTTCTTCCCATCCTTTATAAAAATGACCAAAACGTAACTTTTTAAAAGCATATACCCAATGTACAAATAAACTAATCCCCCAGAAAAATGGCGTTGTAAAGCGTACCCACCAAGGAATATAATCGGTGAATCTTCCTCCATCAAAAACACCTGAGTAAAATAACTGTACTCCAATATTGATAATCATATAGATAAAAAAATGTGTGTACCACCCTTTTTCATTTTCTACTTGCTTTTTAGCACGTTCATATTTTTCTTGATCTATCGTATTCATTAGAACCAATTTTGAGTGTTTCTATTCTCTTTTTCCATTTGTTCTTGAATCTTACGTTGTTCCCAGTTTTTACCTAAAAGTAAGTTCGTTCCAAAGAGTTTAAATGCTTCGATAGCGATCCCAAATCCCCAAAAACCTACAATCCATAAAAACCAAGGATATCGCAATCCATTTGAGTAATAATTAAAGCCTAAAAACAGGGTTCCAAATAAAAGGAAACTTCCTAATTTACTGTAAAATTTTCTAAGTTCTGCAACTCTATCTTTCGCTCTTTGGTATTTTTCTTCTTGACCATCCATAGTTTCTATGTTTTTAAAATTTATCATTACGTAAAAACTCATCTATTTTACGTTTCTCCCAATCTTTATTAAACAATGGGTTCCATCCAAATGTTTGAGATCCATGACTCAAAACTCCAATTCCCCAACCCACTATAGGAAATATGGCCCACGGAAAAGAAGAACCTGTAGAGTAATTTATAAAAATAAATACCGGTACCATAATTAGGTAGGTAATTAAGTGTGTATAAAATTCTTTTATTTTAGTTACGTGTGCCTTTGCTCTATCGTATTTATAATCTGGTTGTGTATCTTTCATGATGTCTGTGTTTTTATTTGATGGTGTAAATATCCTACAAAGGAGTCTTGTTAGAAAGTAAGAGTCACCCAATTGTAGCTTTTTAGGGATGAATTGTGAATTTGAAGTGAAAAAGGTAAAAAATGTACTGGATGTGGGGTGTTGGATGTGGGGTGTGGGGTGTGGGGTGTGGGGTGCTGGAAGTTGGAGTTGAAATAGAGTATTACTCTAAAATAGAAGACTACGCTATTTCTTTACTATTCCTTTTTATGCTTTCTAGGAACATAGTGATGTAGAAGTTTATACTAGCGGAGTCGAAGTGCGAAAAGCAAAGATCACTCAATCACCTTACACGATTAGATTTTTTTTTCAATTCAAAAATCAACAATCGTTAATCTCCAATTTTTTACTTCAATATCCGCTTTCGCACTTCGACCTAGCTATCATAAACTTCGTGGTTATTATGTTTCTTTATACGCTTTCGCGAAAGCGGAAAAAACCCTAATTTAGCATAGCTACTGTGCCTATGAAATTTAAACTAGAATCCGATTTTAAACCTACTGGAGATCAGCCCACTGCGATTAAATCCCTTATAGAAGGTATTAACGCAAAAGAAACGTATCAAACCTTACTTGGGGTGACCGGAAGTGGAAAAACGTTTACGGTGGCAAATGTGATTCAAGAAACACAAAAACCTACACTGGTACTAGCTCATAATAAGACACTTGCTGCACAATTATACAGTGAGTTTAAAGCATTCTTTCCAGAAAATGCGGTGGAATATTTTGTATCCTATTACGATTACTATCAACCAGAAGCGTTTATTCCGTCATCGGGAGTGTACATAGAAAAAGATCTTTCTATCAATGAAGAGATTGAAAAAATGCGATTGAGCACCACCTCTTCCCTACTTTCGGGAAGACGTGATGTTATTGTCGTAGCGTCAGTATCTTGCCTATACGGTATCGGAAATCCAGCCGAGTTTCAAAAAAATGTTGTTGAAGTTAAGCGTGATCAAATCATTGCACGTACGATGCTACTTAAACGTCTCGTACAAGCTTTATACAGTCGTACCGAAGCTGAGTTTACAAGAGGGAATTTTAGAATAAAAGGAGATATTGTAGAGGTTTTCCCTGGATATGCAGATATCGCATTTCGTATTCATTTCTTTGGAGACGAGATTGAGGAGATCGAGTCATTTGATCCTAAGACGAGCGAAGTCATTGAGAAATATGAACAACTTCACATCTACCCTGCAAATATGTTTGTAACCTCTCCCGATATCCTTCAAGGCGCTATCAATCAAATAGGCGAAGATCTTGTAAAACAAGTTGATTATTTTAAAGAAATAGGAAGACATCTGGAAGCCAAACGTCTTAATGAGCGTACTAATTTTGATTTGGAAATGATTCGCGAACTCGGATATTGTTCTGGTATTGAGAATTACTCTCGGTACCTGGATGGTAGAGATCCAGGTACACGCCCTTTCTGTTTGCTAGATTTTTTTCCAGATGATTATTTGATGGTCGTAGATGAGAGTCACGTAACTTGTTCACAAGTATCTGCTATGTATGGCGGTGATCGTAGTCGTAAAGAAAATCTAGTAGAATACGGTTTTAGACTTCCAGCTGCTATGGATAATCGACCTCTAAAGTTTGAAGAATGGGAGGCCATGCAAAACCAAGTAATTTATGTTTCTGCAACACCTGCTGATTACGAATTACAAAAATCAGAAGGAACCTATGTAGAGCAAATCATACGCCCTACTGGACTGCTCGATCCTATTATCGAAGTTCGACCAAGTCTGAATCAGATAGATGACCTCATCGAAGAGATTAATAAAGTAGTCGCTCGTGATGAGCGTATTCTGGTTACAACCCTAACCAAACGTATGGCAGAAGAGTTAACCAAATATCTTTCACGTATTGATATTCGTACTCGATACATTCACTCTGATGTAGATACCCTAGAGCGTGTAGAGATTATGCAGGATCTGCGTAAAGGGCTTTATGATGTGTTGGTCGGTGTCAATTTACTGCGTGAAGGGTTAGACCTTCCTGAAGTATCACTGGTTGCCATTCTGGATGCAGATAAAGAAGGTTTTTTACGTAGCAAGCGCTCCTTAACACAAACCATAGGACGTGCCGCTCGTAACATCAACGGAAAAGCAATTCTATATGCAGATAAGATGACAAAAAGCATGCAAGCGACCATCGATGGCAGTGACTACCGTAGGAATAAACAAATTGCTTACAATACCGCCAATGGACTCAAACCGGAAGCCATTAAAAAGAGTTTGGATAATGTGCTTACGCGAAAAGCAACTTACTCCATAGAAGCTGAAGCCCTTATCAATCTCGCTGCCGATGATGCCGCGACCTATCAAACCAGACCGCAAATAGAAAAAAGCATTAGAAACACCCGAAAAGCAATGGAAACTGCCGCTAAAGAACTTGACTTTATGCAAGCTGCCAAACTCCGAGATCATATCAAAGTACTCCAAGAAAAGTTGAAAGAATTAGCGTAAATATTTCTGATTTTTTTATGCTTTCGCGAAAGCGTATAAAGGAACATAGTAACGCAGAAGTTTATGCTGAGCTACGTCGAAGTGCGAAAGCGTATAATCTAGTACTATGAAAAAAATAGTATCCTTATATTGTTGTTTCAAAACATGGTAATTCGATTATGAGAACATACTCCTTCCTTTTCTTCGTTTTTATTATTTCCATAAGCTGCTCTAATGAAGGAAAGACGGACAATCAATTATTAGAAAAAGACAAAAAACAACTTGTAGAAAGTTTAGATGCCTACAAAGTCTCTTCATATAAATTTGGTAAAATTTTAGTGAGAGCTTCTATAGCAGAAGATACTATTTCTAAAGATTTTCAAGATTTTAAAACTAATTTTCAAGAAATCTTTAATATCCTTATGAAATATGATGATATAGAAAACAGGTCACTATCCGTTTTAGATTACATAAAGTTATATCGTGATTATAAAGAAGTAGAAGATTTTATCATGGTAACTGATGAAGATATTTTTCCTACACTTACCGAAGCCTTTATGTATACTTATGGAGATTCTACAGCTCAGAAACCTATCTATTTAAAAGGGGAAGAAAAAATATACGTCCAAAACATAGAGCATACTATTTTAAGCGCTATTGTTGTACTAAGTAAAGATTTAGGAAAAGAGATTTCGCTCTATGAATGCGCAAAAACAAAACCAGAGTTATTACCTGATTCTGAAATCAAAACACTATTACAGTATTATAGAGGGTTCCTATTTTTTGAAAAAGGATTGTATTACCTATCAGAAGATGAGATCACGAGAAATATAGATTGGTTAAATAAAAATAAAGAAATAGACCTACCGTATACAAGAGCATTATTTCAATGGAAGGATCTAGATAATCAAAAAACACATATAGGATTTCACGCATTGAATCATGTTTTTAGAGGATTTGATAGACTTCGAATGGATCGAGAAATTGATGAAAAACGTGCGCTAGAGGATTTTGAAATATTTCTAAAAGATGCTAATGAAATAGGTCTAAACAATGAAATTACCTGGTCCATAGAAACCTATCTCTATCTAAAAAATGAGGAACATGAAAAAGCCATCGCTTCATTAATAAAACTAAAAACGAGCACCTTACTTTCTTCTAAAGACAAAAGTAATATAGATGAATCTATAGAATATCTCAAAAATAGAGAATCAGGAAAAGTTTTAAACGGAATGTATGACAAATATTTCCTAGGTAAAATCGCAACAAAATATATGTTCTCCATACTCTCTCAAGTGGATTGGGGAAAATTCTTAGAAGAACAGCAAGTACCCTATACAGCAGAAATGTTTGAGACTATTAAACGTTTTGAGCAATTCCTTGAGGATTTTGAAACATATACAACTACTGAGCAATTAAAAGAAAGTGGTCAAGAACTAAAAGACAAAGG
>JBLHOX010000270.1:0-5052 GCA_047623725.1 Dokdonia sp.
GATTCCTGTATATGTATTGATCCGTCCGCGTAGTGGTGATTTTACCTACTATGATGATGAGTTTGATGTGATGTTACGGGATATTGCCTTTTGTAGAAATATAAAAGTGGCAGGTATTGTTTCTGGGGTTTTACATTCAGATTTAACGATTGATGAAGAGCGTACACAAACACTGGTAGATGCATCTGGTGGTATGGCTTTTACATTTCACCGCGCTTTTGATTGGACACCTAATGCTATGGATGCACTTAAGGTGCTCCAAAGAATAGGCGTAGACCGTATTCTTACTTCGGGTCAATCAGACATCGCACTAGCGGGCTTATTTGTCCTTAAAATGTTATTAGAAAAATCCAATAATAAGCCTGTTATTTTACCTGGTGGAGGGATACGACCTAGTAATATAGGGCAGTTTATTACAGCTGGATTTAAAGAGATTCATGCATCTGCAAGTAATACCATTGATAGCCTAGAAGGTGCTTTCCCGATGCATAATTTACAAGCAGTGCAACAAGATTTGCAAACTTATTCTGATCCTGAAAAAATTAAGGAGTTGCTAGAAGCTATGTATAATTCATAAAACGTACGACTTCATAAAACGCTAAAATAACCTTTTAGTCATTCAGTTTTAGAACAGCCATAAACGCTTCTTGAGGTATTTCTACATTCCCTACAGCACGCATACGTTTCTTTCCTTTCTTTTGCTTTTCTAGAAGTTTACGCTTTCGCGAAATATCACCACCGTAACATTTAGCGGTTACATCTTTACGTAAGGCTTTTACCGTCTCACGCGAAATGATTTTTGCGCCAATCGCCGCCTGAATAGGAATATCAAATTGTTGACGTGGGATCAATTGACGTAATTTTTCACACATCTTTTTCCCAATATCATACGCATTGTCTTGGTGTAATAATGCAGATAAAGCATCTACTTCTTGCCCATTAAGGAGCACGTCTACTTTTACAAGCTTAGAGGCACGTAATCCTATTGGAGAGTAATCAAAAGATGCATATCCTTTTGATACTGTTTTTAAACGGTCATAGAAGTCAAAAACGATTTCAGCCAGTGGCATGTCAAAGTTAAGTTCTACACGCTCTGGAGTAAGATATGTTTGATTTGTGATCGTTCCTCTTTTTTCTATACATAATGACATTACCGGACCTACAAAGTCTGATTTTGTAATGATAGACGCTTTAATAAAAGGTTCTTCTACACGATTCATACTAGATGGATCGGGTAAATCAGATGGATTATTGACAAGAATAATATCATCTGGATGTTTATGTGTAAATGCGTGATAGGATACATTAGGTACGGTAGTAATTACCGTCATATCAAACTCACGTTCTAAACGTTCTTGAATAATCTCAAGGTGTAACATTCCTAAGAATCCACAACGAAAACCAAAACCTAATGCAGCAGAGCTTTCTGGTTCAAAAACGAGAGAGGCATCATTGAGTTGTAATTTTTCCATAGAAGAGCGAAGCTCTTCATATTCTTCTGTATCTACAGGATAGATTCCAGCAAATACCATAGGTTTCACATCTTCAAAGCCTTCAATGGCTCTCTGTGTTGGGGTCTTTGCATCAGTAATTGTATCACCTACTTTTACCTCACGAGCATCTTTGATTCCCGTGATTAAATAGCCAACATCTCCAGTGTGAACTTCTTGTTTAGGAGCTTGCGTCAATTTTAATGTTCCTACTTCATCAGCTCCGTATGTCTTGCCAGTGGCAACAAACTTTATAAGCTGATTTTTCTTAATACTTCCATTTAAAACTCTGAAATAGGTTTCTACTCCTCTAAAAGGGTTGTACACAGAATCAAAAATCAATGCTTGTAAAGGTTCGTCTGGATTTCCTTTTGGAGGAGGAATTTTTTCTATTACTGCGGCTAAGATTTCTACAATCCCAATACCTGTTTTCGCGGAAGCGGGAATTACATCTTCGATTTCACAACCTAGTAAGTCTACAATATCATCTGTTACCTCTTCAGGACTTGCGCTTGGTAAATCTACCTTATTAAGTACAGGAATGATTTCAAGATCATTCTCAAGGGCTAGATATAAATTAGAAATTGTTTGCGCTTGAATACTTTGAGCAGCATCTACAACAAGTAAAGCGCCTTCACAAGCGGCGATACTTCGAGAAACTTCGTAAGAAAAATCTACATGACCTGGTGTGTCTATTAAATTAAGAATATATTCTTCCCCTTTATAGGTATATTCCATTTGTATTGCATGTGATTTGATGGTAATACCACGCTCACGTTCCAAATCCATAGTGTCTAGTAACTGCGCTTGTGCTTCGCGCTTAGTGACAGTAGAGGTTTCGTCAAGAAGACGATCTGCTAATGTACTTTTACCGTGATCAATATGTGCAATGATGCAAAAGTTTCTAATATTCTTCATAATCTAGTCCAAGTCAATGTGTGCAAATATAGTCGTTATGTTAACGATTATAGAGGTTGAAAATTAGATTTTGTGCATTTCGTCGAAAAAAAATATGATAACTCCCTTTACTATTGCTTTTGCAGTATTTTTACATGTCAGTAATGAAGAATTTCACCTCTTTTTTTTTAACGCTTTTCTTAGTGTTAACCTCTAGTTTTATCTTAGCTCAAGAAGCTATGATCTCTGGTCGTGTCGTAACGATTTCTGAAGAAGCAATTCCGTATGCAAATGTGGTGCTTTATACTTCTGATGACGTGATTGTAAAAGGAGCTATCACAGATGATTTCGGGAAATTTGTTTTTACCGCTGTCAATGAAGGTTCTTATCTTGTTAAAGTTAGTTTTGTAGGCTATGAAGAGTATACGTCTTCTATCTTTAATTTTCCTGAGAATAAAATACTTCCTAAAATAACGCTTAAAGAAAATACCCAAAACCTTGATGAGGTTACTGTAATTAGTAAAAAGCCTACGATTTCTCGTAAAGCGGATAGGCTTATATTTAATGTAGAAAATACCATAGCTGCACAAGGAACTACTTGGGATATACTTAAAAGAACACCAGGCGTTGTTATTAAACAAGATGCGCTTACCGTAAGAAATGCAAATGTGACTGTCTACTTGAATGATCGTAAAGTAGAATTAAGTTACGAAGAAATTAAAATGTTGCTAGAGAGTATAGGAGGCGACAATATAGAGGCTGTTGAGGTGATTACAAATCCATCGGCAAAATATGATGCAGAAGGTGGAGCAATACTTAATATAGTTTCTTCAAAAGCGCTATATCTGGGGTATAAAGGATCGATAACGGCACGAGGAACGTATGGGATATTTCCAAAACACTATTTTGGAACAAGTCACTATTTTAAAACAAAGAAGCTTAATGTTTTCTTTAACTACGGTTATAATCCTCTTAAAAAAACAATACAAAATAATAGCTTTATAAATTATCAAGATGAAACAATAGCTATTGCAGAATGGGATCAAGATTTTGAGCGTAAAAGATGGACTAAAGCCCATAATGCAAACTTGATTTTAGATTATCAATTTAATGAAAAAGAAAAACTGAGTTTTTCTGCCATAGGATTATATTCCCCTAATGAGTTTGATTTTGCTAGATCTATTACAGATGTAACTTCTTCTATGGAGGCTCCGTTTTCTATAGGTACTACAGGCAGGTTAGATGGAGAACAAAAAAACATAGCATTAGATGTAGTGTATTCTAGAGATTTTGAAAAAGGAAGTCTAACGATGAATGCTCACTATACTTCTTTTTCAAGAGATCGTATTCAAAACTTATTTTCACTCTATACAAACGATCAAAATGAGTCTTTTAGAGGTGTAGGGTTTACTTCTAAAGCTTTTCAGGATATAGAGATTTATACAGGACAGGTAGACTATGAAACACAGCTAGGAGAACTAGAAGTAGAGACAGGAGGGAAGATCGCAATCATCGATTCAAGATCTACGATCGATTTTTTGAATATTCAAAACGATGCGACAAATGGATTAACGCAAGCTCAAAACGATGATTTCCTGTACGAAGAAAATGTCTATGCAGGGTATCTTACATTGAGTAAGACTATAAATAAATGGGATTTTAAAGCAGGGTTAAGAGCAGAACAAACTAATTCTACAGGAGCTTCATTAGTACTCGATGAAGTGGTCACATTAGATTATTTTGAGTGGTTCCCTTCGGCTTATGTAAAATATGATGTTTCAGAAAATCACAGTTTTAGTCTGGATTATGGGCGTAAATTGGATAGGCCAAGATATCAAGACTTAAATCCTTTTGCGTATTTCTTAAATGAGAATAACTTTTCTCAAGGGAATTCAAGATTATTACCTGCTTTTAGCCATCAGTTTAATATTAATTATTCATTACAAAACAACTATTTTTTTGATGTTTATTACAGGGATAATGGTGAAAATATTTTAATACTACCTTTCCAAAATAACGTAGATCAAATATTACGAACAGATAGACAAAATGCCTTAGGAAGTAAATCTTGGGGGTTAGATTTCACGCATGGGCGTTCTATAAAAAAGTGGTGGTATTTCTATACCTATATGAGTATATTTCATGAGGAAGAAACCTTTCTTGCTGTAGAGAGTGGTAATGCTTCTTATACCAATGATGTTGATGGATTTTATGGATCGTTTTCAAATTTTTTAACCCTAAGTACCGATAAGACATTTACTGGAGAAGTATCCCTTTCCTATTTTTCAAAATTTTTGTCAGGAAGTTATGTGCAAGGTGCCACTACAGATCTTACCATAGGACTTAAAAAAACATTTTGGGATCAACGTGCTACATTATCTATTGTCGCAAATGATGTTCTAGGAGAAGCAAATGCATTGCTCACCTCAAGATATTTAAATCAAGATAACGGATACTTTCCAATACCAGAAACCCAAAATATTCAAATAGGATTTACCTACAACTTTGGTAACTTTACCTTAGAAGATAATAACCGTACGCTTGATAAACAAGAAATAGATCGTCTGGAAAATAAAGATTAATGCCAGTTATAATTAGTCTACCCAATCTACAATAAAGAGATTTGTATCTCTACCACCTCCATTATTTCTATTTGAAGAAAAAG
>JBLHOX010000271.1:0-5025 GCA_047623725.1 Dokdonia sp.
GTCATTTGTAAGAATTTATACTGAAAATAATAACGAAATCTATTATGAGTATATAAAAGAGCTATAGTAACCATTTATTTCTTGTGTACCTTTTGCTCCCAAGTCCAAGCCGATGACATTGCTTCATCTAGCGTACTATGAGCTTTCCATCCTAAATCTTCATTAGCTTTACGAGTATCTGCATACGCAGCAATTACGTCACCTTCTCTCTTATCTACAATTTTATAGTTAAGTGGTTTATTGGCTACTTTTTCAAAAGAAGTAATTACTTCTAGTACAGAACTTCCAACACCAGTTCCTACATTAAAGACCTCATAGTTGTCTTTATTCTTTTCTTGAAGCAAGCGCTCCAAAGCAACTACGTGTGCTTTTGCAAGATCTACTACATGAATATAATCGCGTATAGCAGTACCATCTGGAGTAGGGTAGGTGTCTCCAAAAACGGATAATTGGTCTCTTAGGCCAATAGCTGTTTGTGTTATAAAAGGCACTAGATTTTGTGGTATACCTGTAGGTAATTCTCCAATTTCTGCCGATGAATGTGCGCCTATAGGGTTAAAATAACGAAGCGATATCGCTTTGAGATGTGATGCAACTTTACAGGTGTCTCGTATAATTTCTTCTCCGATTTGCTTTGTATTTCCATACGGAGATTCGGCTGGTTTTACAGGTGCATTTTCAGTGATAGGTAACTCATCTGCTTGTCCATACACGGTACAAGAAGAGCTGAAAATAAAACTAGCTTGTTTCTTTTTTTGTAACTCTTGAAGCATATAAATTAATGTCACGATATTATTCTCATAATAAAGTAACGGTTCTTTTACGCTTTCTCCTACTGCCTTAGATGCTGCAAAATGAATCACACCTGCAATATCCTGATGTCTAGAAAAGAAATCTTGTACTTTGGGCTTTTCTCGTAAATCAAACTCTTCAAAAATAGGCGTAGTACCAGTGATGTTAGTAATACCTTTTAGGACCTCTTTTGATGCGTTTGAACAGTTATCTATAATGATGACTTCGTGTCCATTATTTTGTAATTCGACAACAGTGTGAGACCCTATAAACCCCAACCCTCCAGTAACAACTATTTTCATCTTATTCCCGCGAAGGCGGGAATCTCGTCCCGCAATCTAAATTAATAATTGATTTCACAAGCCTTCCAGCTATGTATACCTCTCTTTACTAACGTAGGCGGGAATCTGATCCCGCTTTCGCCTTTATTTAAATCTTTAAAAGCAAATGATATACATGTGCTATTTGTTTTATTTCTTTTACACGCTTTCGCGAAAGCGTACCATTATCTATTTAAAATATTAGGTACGTACTTAATACTAATAATACGATCAGACCTCCCACAATATAGGCATATTTCCAAGGGGTTGTGTCTATAGCTTCTGTAGGTACGACTACATAAGCATCTGTCTTTGGCTTAATAAGTCCTATCACTAGCATGATGATAATATTTAGTACAAATAGAACTCCCATAACGTATAAGAAGTGAGGGAACGCTTCTGCTTTAATAATAGCTAGTTGAGCGATATCAGTTATTCCATTAGCAGCGGCCTCTGCAAGAGCAGCTTCTTGATATTTTGGTCTCATATAGATGGTACATACGTACATGATAACGCCGACAATCATTACTATTTTTGCGCCAATAGCAGGCACTTTTTTTGTTAATATTCCAACAAGAACAACTGCTAGGATAGGCACGCTTAAGCTACCTAATGCCTGTTGGATATAGTCAAATAAACCATCTGGTGCATTGGCAATAAAAGGAGCGATACTCATAGAGATCACTGCAACCAAAAGCCCAAATAACTTCCCTGCTTTTACGGTTTGATACTCGGAAGCATCTTTCTTAAAAAATTTCTTATAAAGGTCAAACCCAAAAAGGGTCGCACTACTATTCAATAAGCTATTAAAAGAACTTAATACCGCTCCAAAGAGTACGGCTGCAAAAAATCCTAATAAAGCAGGAGGTAGTACCTTCTTTACCAATTGTGGATACGCTTGATCTGCAGAACTAAGATTCCCTTCAAATACATGCCACGCAATGATCCCTGGAAGTACAACAATTACTGGGATAAGAAACTTTACAAAGGCAGCAATCATCATTCCTTTTTGACCTTCTCTTAAGCTTTTGGCTCCAAAAACACGTTGTAATATCGATTGGTTAGTACCCCAATAATACATCTGGGCAATCATCATTCCTGTAAATACTATTCCGGTAGCAGGGATAGATGAAGTAGCATCTCCTGCCAATTCAAATTTATCTTGATTCTCAGTCCATAACTCATTAAGACCAGCGCCTACACTACCATCACCAATGAGCTTTAAACCAAAATATGGAATTAATAAGCCTCCTATGAGTAGTCCTACGGCATTGATAAGGTCAGAAACAGCTACAGCTTTAAGTCCTCCAAAAATAGCATATACAATTCCTATTAAACCAATAGTCCAGACACATAGCCATATAACAGCACCTTCGGATATACCTAGCATTGTAGGTAAATCAAACATCGTACTAAAGGCGAGAGATCCAGAATATAGTATTGTAGGAAGTAATACAATACTAAATGCAATTAAAAATAATACGGAGAGTATTGCTTTTGTATTTTCATCAAATCGACCTTCTATAAATTCGGGAATGGTCGTGATTCCCTTTTTCATATACTTTGGCAGTAAAAATATGGCTGTAAGTACAATGGCAATCGCTGCAAGTGTCTCCCATGCCATGACAAGAATACCTTCAGAAAATGCTTGCCCATTAAGACCTACAATTTGCTCTGCAGATAGGTTTGTTAAAAGTAATGAACCTGCAATTGTAATAGCACCGAGACTTCTGCCTCCTAAATAATAACCATCTGCAGATTTTTCGTCTGTTCCTCTCGTTTTCCACCAGGCATATCCTGCTACTAATAGTGTAAATCCAATAAATGAAATGATTCCAAGCATAGGTCGTTTAGTTTAATTCTGTTGCAGTGAAAATATGAAATTTCATTGAATATTAAGTTGCTTTTTGGGTACGCTTTCGCGAAAGCGTATAGATCTACCTATACTATAACGTTATAGTCGTTCTTTTTTAGGCTTTAACTTCTTTGTCATAGTAATGTGATGCGTCTTTTATTAAAATATCTAGCCATTTATTTTCTTTAATCACACGTGCTTCATCCCAACCTAAATATTTCACAAGGTCTTCTTGTGCTAGTTGCCTATACTTGTGTACGCTATGTATGTCAAAATAAAGTCTTCCTGTTCTTCTTACAAAAAAGTCAGCAAGAGAATTGGTCATTTCGTGATGAACACTGTACCACACTTCTGCGCGTATAAGACGTTCTTCGGGAGATTCATTTAAAAAATAATCTATTTTTTGTATAATATCATCTGCTTGTTTTCCATAGGTAGTTGCTAGGTATAAGCTTTGGTGTATATCTTTAATTCCGATGGTTTTGAGTTGAGAGGCAATCTCTTTTTCATACGTATTTACTTCTTTTGTGTCTGACATAGGACAGGAAGTAAGCGGTATACGATCGGTATGAGATTTTACAAGGTGTTCCTTTTTCTTTTCAGGTATCTGTTTTAAAACAGTATCAATGACTCGTTGTGCCATTTTACGATACCCAGTAAGTTTTCCCCCTGCAATAGAGATCAATCCAGTTTTGGAAACAAAGATTTCATCTCTTCTAGAAAGTTCGGAGGGGTCTTTCCCTTCTTCATGGATGAGGGGTCTTAATCCAGCCCAATTAGATTCAATATCACCTACGGTAAGCTGTACATCGGTAAACATATTGTTTACCGCATCCAATAAATACTGTGCATCTTCTTTGGTAGCGACTACTCGATTTAAGCTTCCTTCATAATTGGTGTCGGTAGTTCCTACATAGGTTGATCTGCCTCTTGGTATAGCAAAAATCATACGCCCATCTGGGACATCAAAATAGATAGATTGCGTTAATGGGAAGCGTTCTCTAGAAAAAACAAGATGCACTCCCTTGGTAAGGTGCAAATACTTATTGTTTTTAGAATGATCTTTTTCTCGTAATAAATCTACCCAAGGACCTGCTGCCGAGACATAGTGGGTAGCTTTTAATTTAAAGCTGCTTTTTGTATTGTAATCATAACAATGTAGGTTTTTAATTTTTCCTTCCTCATCATAATTAAAGGATTTCATTTCACAATAATTGATCACACAGGCTCTATAAGAAGCTGCTTTTTTGAGTAATTCAATAGTAAGTCTTGCATCATCGGTACGGTACTCAGCATAATAGCCTCCTCCTACAAGTTGTTCTTTATCAAGTAGCGGTTCCTTATCTGCTGTTTCTTCTGCGGTTAGCATTTTACGTTTATCATCTCCTTCTACATTAGCAAGAAAATCATATACTTTAAGACCTATAGCGGTCATCATTTTTCCGTAGGTGCCTCCTTCGATTAAAGGAAGAAGCATTTTTTCAGGAACAACAAGATGAGGCGCTAATTTATGAACCATGGCTCGCTCACTACCAGATTCTTTTACCAAACCTATTTCTAGTTGTTTTAAATAGCGTAATCCGCCATGAATAAGTTTGGTTGACTTATTACTAGTGCCAGAAGCAAAGTCATTTTTTTCAATAAGGCATACATTCATACCTCTTGAAGAGGCATCTAGTGCAATACCTGCTCCTGTCACACCACCACCTATAATGATGAGGTCAAACTTTTCTTTCTTTGCTCTTTGAAGTTGCGTATCTCTATCTAGAATAGAAAAACGTATAGGTCCTTCTTCTTTAACAGAATGCATATTTTGGTTTGTAGACTTTGTACGAGCTACAGCCTGTTGCCAACCGGTATATTTTTTAGTTCGGACATATTCTGTTATTTCAGGAGTAAATAGCGTATCTACTTTTCGTAGTTTTGAAATGTCTTTTTTTGTCCAGATACCCGCTTGTATTCCGGCTAGAAATGCAGCACCAAGTGCCGTTACTTCAAGCATTTTAGGACGATCTACTTCTACGTTAAGAATATCAGACTGGAACTGCATGAGGTAAT
>JBLHOX010000272.1:0-5023 GCA_047623725.1 Dokdonia sp.
CATTTGCTACCGTAACATTACAAAACTTCTTCCGTATGTACCGCAAACTTTCAGGTATGACAGGTACAGCGGTAACAGAAGCAGGAGAACTTTGGGAAATCTACAAGTTGGATGTTATTGAAATTCCAACCAATAGACCTATTGCTCGTAAAGATGGGGATGATCTTGTTTATAAAACAAAACGTGAGAAATACAATGCTGTTATAGATGAAGTAACCAAACTCTCAAATTCAGGAAGACCTGTACTTATAGGTACTACATCTGTAGAGATCTCAGAATTACTAAGTCGTATGCTTACCATACGAAAAGTGCCTCATAATGTACTGAATGCAAAGCTTCACAAAAAAGAAGCAGATATTGTTGCCGAAGCAGGAAATGCTGGTATTGTAACTATTGCTACAAACATGGCAGGTCGTGGTACAGATATTAAACTCTCTGACGAGGTAAAGGCCGCTGGAGGTCTTGCAATTGTAGGAACAGAACGTCATGACTCTCGTCGTGTAGACAGACAGCTAAGAGGTCGTTCAGGGCGTCAAGGAGATCCAGGAGGTTCGCAGTTTTATGTATCTCTAGAAGATAACTTAATGCGCCTCTTTGGAAGTGAGCGTATCGCAAAAATGATGGACCGTATGGGTCTTAAAGAAGGAGAAGTGATACAACACGGTATGATTTCAAAATCTATAGAACGTGCCCAGAAAAAAGTAGAAGAAAATAACTTTGGTGTACGTAAGCGATTACTAGAATATGATGATGTGATGAATGCACAACGTGAAGTTGTATACAAGCGTCGTCGTCACGCCTTATTTGGAGAACGTCTGCGTGTAGATCTTGCAAACATGATCTATGATACTTCTGAAATTATTGTAGAGTCTAACAAGCAAGCTCAGGACTTCAAGAACTTTGAGTTTGAACTCATACGCTACTTCTCTATGAGTAGCCCTGTTTCTGAAGCTGACTTCTCTAGCCTTTCGGCGAAAGCAATTACAGACAAACTATACCATGCTGCATTTGATCATTACAAAGATAAGATGACACGCAATGCAGATCTTGCACTCCCAATTATAAAAAGAGTGTATGAAGATCCTGCTAGTAACTTTGAACGTATCGTGGTTCCTTTTACAGATGGTAACAAAGAGTTACGAGTAGTCACCAACCTTAAAGAAGCATACGACTCTGAAGGAAGACAACTCGTTACTGATTTTGAAAAAAATATTACACTCGCTATTATTGATGATGCTTGGAAAACGCATTTACGTAAAATGGATGAGTTAAAGCAAAGTGTACAATTGGCCGTTCACGAGCAAAAAGATCCTTTATTAATCTATAAATTTGAAGCGTTTGAGCTTTTCAAAAAAATGATTGATAAAGTAAACAAAGAAGTGATATCATTCCTATTTAAAGGAGAAATCCCACAAGGAAACCAGCAACAAGTAGCAGATGCAGGACAAGTACGACGTCCTAAAGAGCAATTAGAAACTTCTAAGGAAGAGATTCCTAATATGGATGAACGTTCTGCGCAATCTAGAGCCGCTGGAAATACACAACCTCAGCAAAAGCAAGTAACAGAAACCATTGTACGTGATCGTCCAAAAATAGGACGTAATGAACGTGTCACTATCAAAAATGTGATGACTGGTGAAAATAAAGAAGTTAAATACAAACAAGCAGAACCCTTAATTGCAAATGGGCAATGGGTGATTGTAGAAAAATAATTTCTTAAAAATATAACTGTTCTTAAAGAGGCTATTGTAAAAATAGTCTCTTTTTTTTTGAAACGTACACAGCTTATGAGATACTCAAAATAAGTGGCCTATCAGTATCAAAACCCCCTTCCGTTTGTATCTCACACCTCAATACAGCCACCTTTCCTCTACAAGGGAAGGAGCTTTTTAAAATAGCTTTATTAGATAATGTCATGGTTTCTTCTTTGGAGATTAGGAGGATTTCATCTCACGCAGGACTCAAATAAGAAATAGAGTAACACTCTATTTTAGAGTACTACTCTATTTTACACCTCCCTAATCCTCCTTCCTAGCTGGGAACTATGTATCTATTATTTTCGCAAAAGCGAAAATCACCCAATCCCCTGTATTTACATTCTAAATATTCTTCGTACCTTAAATATCTTTTTTAAACTCCTAAACTCCTAAACTCCTAAACTCCTAAACTCCTAAACTCCTAAACTCCTAAACTCCTAAACTCCTAAACTCCTAAACTCCTCAACTCCTCAACTCCTAAACTCCTCAACTCCTCAACTCCTCAACTCCTCAACTCAATAAATAATGATAATAATATGTTTCATATAGCTATCTAAAATTTGTAATTTAACCGTCTATGAATACCAACAACAATATCATCATACAGAATTACAGTAACGGCAGGTATAAAGATCCGCAATCTAATGCTTGGATTGATAATTATGAGCCAGCCTCTGGCAAGATATACGGAAAGATCGCAAATAGTAATGCACAAGATATTCAGGAGGCGGTAGCTTTCGCGAAAGCGGCATTTACCTCTTGGTCTACCACAACCATTGATGAACGTAGTCGCATTCTTTTAAAAATTGCTGATGGTATAGAAGCTAGACTTCAAGAACTCGCCGAAGCAGAAAGTAGGGATAATGGAAAACCTGTAAGTCTGGCTAAAAGTGTAGACATCCCAAGAGCCGCATCCAACTTTCGGTTTTTTGGACATGCCATCACACAATTTGCATCAGAGAGTCATGAGAGTGTAGGATTACAAGCAATCAACTTTACACTTCGTAAACCCATTGGCGTTGTAGGGTGTATAAGCCCTTGGAACCTGCCATTATACTTATTTACTTGGAAAATTGCTCCTGCCATTGCAGCGGGTAATTGTGTCATCGCAAAACCCTCTGAAGTCACACCTATGACCGCTTTCTTACTTGGAGAAATCTGTACAGAAGCAGGATTACCACCAGGCGTATTAAACATCATACACGGATTAGGAACCTCTACAGGACAAGCAATTCTTGAGCATCCAGAAATTAAAGCGATCAGTTTTACGGGAGGCACAAAAACTGGAGAACATATTGCGCGTACCTGCGCTCCTATGTTTAAAAAATTATCGCTAGAACTAGGAGGTAAAAACCCAAATATCATTTTTGCCGATTGTGATTATGATACTATGCTCAATACTACGATACGATCTTCTTTTGCAAATCAGGGACAGATATGTCTTTGCGGAAGTCGCATTTTTGTAGAGCGTCCACTGTATGAAAAATTCAAAAAGGACTTTACAGCAAAGGTTAAAGAATTGACTGTGGCGCATCCCGCTTCCGCGAAAGCGAACTTAGGGGCATTAGTCTCCAAATCACATATAGAAAAAGTACAATCCTATATTGCACAAGCCCCTGAAGAAGGTGGCATTGTACTTTGTGGTGGAAACCAAGTAATTATAGAAGGATATGAAAACGGTTATTATCTTGAACCTACTGTGATTGAAGTACAAAGTAATCGTTGTAAACTGAATCAAGAAGAAATTTTTGGCCCCGTAGTGACCATCATGCCTTTTGATACCGAAGAAGATGCATTATCATTTGCAAATGATGTTACCTATGGTCTTTCTGCTACGCTTTGGACAAAAGATTTAGACAGAACCATGAGAATGAGTAATACACTACAAGCTGGAATTGTCTGGGTAAACACCTGGATGATGCGTGATTTACGAACTCCTTTTGGAGGTGTAAAAGCAAGTGGCGTAGGTCGCGAAGGTGGTTTTGAAGCACTTCGCTTTTTTACAGAAGCAAAAAATGTGTGTATAAAATATAGTTAATCAGATCTATATATTACAAAAGGGTTCGATAGATACTATCGAACCCTTTTGTAATATTAATACGCTAATCTTAGAAAATTACTTTTTAGTAAGAATTAAAAACTGCCTTTTGTTTTTAGAAAGGTTTGCCATAATAAACTGATCAAAACTATAACTACCACGATTAGGTCTATAGAAATCTTTTCGACCATCGTTCTCTTTAATCATTTGATATGTATCATTACCATCTTGATCATATACAATATCAAACAACGCAGATTTTTCAAAGAAACTCTTTTTTACTTTTTTCCTTCCATTAGATTTTTCTCGGATATTCTTTCCTGTATTTAAAAGGATATGTAGTTTCCCATCTATTGCAAATGCATTATATGAAGGTGCATTTGATACTTTTAAGATACTTCTCCCTCACACAAGGTTTCCTTCCTTATCAAATTTTATAACCAAAATATTATCATAGTGATAAACTGTCGTTGTTGTTACAACTCCATTAGGACCGCTAGAAGTATATTGTGTAACATAGAATTGCTCTGCCGTTAGGTATGCATTTCCGTCTTCATCTATTATAGAATAATCTAGGTAATAACTTCTAAATTCTTTTTCTTTTTTCTTTTTACGCTCGGCTTTATTTTCATTGTAAATACCATCATATATAGATGCTGGAAAAGGAGTCACTTTGGGAATAACGTTTGAGATATCTGTCCCATTAAATGCGTATGAAATTCCTCCTTTCATTCTAAAAGAGTTTTTCTCAGAATAAAATCCTAATAATCGTATCGCATTTTCTGTTTGCGCAAATCGAACCTCTTTAATAAAGTTATCTCCTAAATCTATCGTTGTAAAAGAATTATCATCTTCAGAAACCTTGTGAATCACATACTCATAATTTGCTTTCCCTTTTTTCTTATCCTTAAATCCTTTCTTATACAACTTCCCTGCTGTTAAAATCTCAGCATTATCTGTGATAATGAAATCATCAAACTGAAATAAATTTTCAGTCTCCTTGACATATTCTCTTTCATATATCTCTGTAAGATTTTTATCATATACACGGATAAGTGAACTCGTGGTTTTTGAATTTACATTATCTATAGAAAATCCTATATATTCTCCATTAGGAGACACTCTAAAATTTTCTTGATACTTTCTTGGAGCTGGATTAAATAAAGTAAATATACTCGTCTTACGACGTCTTCCTGTTTCTTGTGAATATAGTTTTACCTTTTCTATT
>JBLHOX010000273.1:0-5022 GCA_047623725.1 Dokdonia sp.
CATTTTTAGTAATTTTGGCCTCTTAAATGAACTACCCCGAGGCAGAGCCATCGAGGTATCAAGCGGAAAAAACTTATTTTTAGTTTTATGAAAACTATCCGTTTTCAAACTTTCCTCTTTGACCCCAAGGTAGAACCTCGAGGAATTCTATAGATTAAAACATAACATTAAAAAAAATATGGAAAAATATCAAAAATGGATTGATTTAGCTATAGAAAAAGGCTCTGAATATGGCTTAAAAATAATCATGGCCATTGTTATATGGATTATAGGTAAATGGATTATAGGTAAATTAATGAAGTTATTTAAAAAAGCACTTCATAAAAATGATAACATAGATCCTACATTAGAAAAATTCTTATCTAATCTTGTAAGAACCATACTCCTTATTTTATTAATCATTTCGATATTAGGGCAACTTGGTATAGATACGGCTTCATTTGCAGCTATTCTCGCTGCCGCAGGTCTTGCTATAGGTCTTGCATTACAGGGATCGCTTTCTAATTTTGCAGGAGGTGTTCTTATTATGCTTTTTAAACCTTATAAAGTAGGAGACTTAATAGAAGCACAAGGAGAAATAGGGGTTGTAAAAGAAATTCAAATTTTTACAACTAAAATCTCTACACCTGGTAATAAACTGGTTATTATTCCTAATGGAGCTTTATCTAATGGTAATATAAAAAACTATACTGAATTAGGTGAATTGAGAGTAGACTTAACCATAGGTGTCTCTTATGATGCAGATATTAAAGAGACCAAAGAAGCTCTTATGAGAGCAATGAATTCTCAAGCCAACGTATTAAAAGATCCTGCTCCTTCAGTTAATATGGGAGAGTTAGCAGATAGTTCTGTAAACTACGAAGTACGCCCATGGTCAACTCCAGAAAATTATTGGGATGTATACTTTCAAACTATCGAAAATTGCAAAATCGAGTTAGATAAAGCAGGTATCGAAATTCCTTATCCTCACGCTGTTGAAATTAAAAAAGAAGGATAATTATCATCTTATTAAAAAATTAAAATCTCCCATATCACTTGATGATATGGGAGATTTTTTATGAGAAATTTTATAACAAAGAAAACTTCTTAATCGTTATTTTGATTTCGGAGTTCCTGCAATAAAATCTTTTAGGTAATACGGTTCAAAACAAGCGACATCTTCATGATCTCCTATACTGTCCATCCTACAAGCATCTAGCATAGGTATAATAAATGTATTATTATCACTTGTAACTTGATGGGATAATGCCTTTAATGTACAAATGGAGGTAAGAGGAATTCCTTAGTGCATAGCATCATAATCCTTTTGCTGCAGAAACCTCTATATGCAATCCTATATAACTTCCAGAACCTTTACTTATTGCTATAGCTGTAAGCACTTCTTTATTCATTTTTGCAATAGCAAGTACTTCTTCTATATATGGATGTAAGCGTTCTGAGTGAGAATACTGTACTCCATTATCTTCTTTCAACACTACGTACTCTCCATTAAAATAGACAAAGCCACCGAATAATTTGTGGTGGCTGTCTCTATGCATAATATGTTAGATATGATTATTCATCTGTTTCGGTTTCATCGTCATCTTTCTTAATCTCTACTACATCTCCAGTCTTAAGTGTTTTTGTTACGAGATTATAAGGTCCTGTAATAATTTCATCACCTTCATTTAATCCAGATAAGATTTCGATTTTAGAATCATCTTGAATCCCCGTTGTCACTACTCTAAGTTCTGCCTTATCTCCATTCTTAACAAAGACACATTCAAACTTCTCTTGGTCACTTTTTACCTCTTTTTTAGACCTTGATACTTTAAGAACAGCGCTTGTATCTGTTTTTATAACAATCGCACTTATAGGTGTTGATATACTATTCTCTCTCTTATTTGTAATCACATCTACGGTTGCGGTCATACCTGGTCTAAACGGTGAGTATGATTTTGATTTACCTTCAATAAGATCTTTATAAGATTCTTTAAGAATACGCACTTTCACTTTAAAGTTTGTTACTTGATCTGCCGTTAATGACGCTTCTGCTGAGTTGGCTATTTCTGTAACAATTCCTTTAAACTCTTTCTTTAAATAGGCATCTACTTCAACAATCGTAGAATCTCCAACTTCTATTTTTACAATATCATTTTCATTTACATCTACTTCTACCTCCATATTTGAAAGGTTGGCAACTCTTACAATCTCGGTACCTGTCATTTGTGCAGTTCCTACTACACGCTCTCCTAGTTCTACACTAAGCTTAGATATGGTCCCATCTCTGGGAGCAAATATAGAGGTACGTCCTAGATTGTCTCGTGCTTGCTTTACTTGAGCAGCAACACTTTGTACATTGTAATAGGCACTTTGCTTATTTGCTTGTGCTACTTCATAATCAGACTCGGCTCTTTCATAATCAGATCTTGAAATCACACCTTTGTCAAATAATGGCTTATTACGGTCAAAATTTAATTTGGCTATTTTTAGATTTGCTTCTGCTTGTGCCAGTCCTGAGCGTGAATTTTGCAAAGATGCTTGAACCTGATTAAGCGCTCCTTGTACTAAATCTGGATTGATACGTACTAAAAGATCTCCTTTTTTTACATCTTGACCTTCTATAATAGGAAGTCCAATAATCTCTCCAGATACTTCTGAAGATATACTCACTTCTATTTCTGGTTGAATTTTCCCAGTAGCAGCTACAGTTTCTACTATAGTAGTGCGTTCTACTAATTCTGTATCTACTAACTTTCCTTTACTACCTCCTTTTATTACGCCAGACTTTTTGAGGCCTATTAATCCTAAAATAACAACTATGGCTAATCCTAGAAGTATAAATAATGTTTTTCTACTCATTTTGGTTAGAATTTAAGTTCTGTCGCTGGAACTCCAAAATAGAGCTCTAGCACCTTAATACGGAATATATAATCGTATTTTGTTCGTGTTAATTCAATTTGTGCATTGTCATAACGCAGTTTAGATTGACTAAAATCAAAGGCGTTGGTGCGCCCTACGTCATATCTAAGTTTTGCATATTCATAAGCGAGCTCTTGAGACTCCAAAGCCGATTTGGCAGCTTCATAACTTTCTTTAGCCGCTTTCACCACTGTATATGACTGATATACGGTAGATTCTAAATCAAGTTTTGCTTGTTTTACCGCGATTTCATTATTCTCAATATTCAGTTTATTACGCTTTATAGCATTACGCACTCCAAAACCATTAATAATAGGAACATTAAGACTTAACCCATAATTAATTCCGTCATTCGTATAAATCTGGGTCTTAAAAGGGACATCAATAAAGTCATTTGTAGTAAATCTTGTATCATATCCAAAAAAGGCTGAAACTGTAGGGTAACGAGCTCCTTTACTTATCTGTAGATCTTTTTTTGCGATCTCAAGATTTTGTTCTGCAATTTTGATTTCAAAACGACTTTCCTTAGCACCATCGATAATAGTTTCTACAGGAGAATCTATAATCTCTTCTCCAAAAATTGAATAACTACCATCTACGACATCAAAATCTTGGTAATTTTCTACAGCGAGTAATTGTGCTAAATTAATTTTAGAAAGAATTACTGCATTTTCAGCAGCAACGATACGTTGACGCTCACTTGCAGCGGTAGCTCTAATTTCAAGCAAATCTCCTTCTGGCAAAACGCCTCCATCTACAAGTTCTTGCGTACGTTTTATTTGCTCAAGTGTTACTTCATTTTGAGCTTGGGCAGTTTTAAGATTCTCTTTATTCAAAATAATATCAAGAAAAGCATTGGCAACAAATAAGGAAATATCATCCTTCGCCTTAGAAAGATTAAATTCTGAAGCCACTTTTGCCAAATCTGCTCTTTGTAATTGACGCACATTTCGAAGTCCATCAAAAAGAGTATATCCCAAACTTAAACCACCTGTAGCATTTAAAGTCGTTACTGTTTGCGGTAAATTTGTTACTGGATTAAAACTTAATCCAGTATTCTCAGAGACACTAGCTCTTCCGTTAATAGTTGGTGCAAAAGCACCCTGTGCATCAGATTTATCAATAGCTGTATTTAAAAGTGATACTTCAGCTTGCCTTATCGTAATATTATTATCTAAAGCATATTGTACACACTCTTGAAGTGTCCATTTTTTATTTTGTGCAAATCCTGCTATAGAAAACAGAAGACTAAAACATATAATGATTAATTTTCTCATAATATCGATTGATGTCCAATATGACTATTGAAACGTATTTATGTTACAAAAAATGTTATTTAATTTTTATTTACTTTCGCGAAAGCATACCCACTCTGGATTTTAAAACCCTAACCTCTTCCTCCAAATCCCTGAGGAGCTTTAATTTGGTTCCAAATTTTAATCTTATCATCTTTAGAAATCCCTTCTTTTACTTCTACAAAGATACCATCACTGACACCTACTTCGATATCTCTACGTTCAAATTTTTGATCGCCTATGGCTACCTCAACAAAAGGTTTTTTAGTCTTTGGATCGTATTGCACAAGGGCTTCTTTTATAGCAAGCACATCTTCTGCTTTCTCTAGAATGATACTTGCATTTGCACTAAGTCCAGCACGTATAAAGATGGAGTCATCCTTCTTTGCTAGCGTACCTTTAATCTCAAATTGTATCGCCCCATTTTCGGCAACTCCTTTCGGAGCTATGTAGTCTAGGGTAGCGTCAAAAACTTTATTTTCAATAGCCCCTACGGTGATTTCTAATGGTAGGTTTTCTTTTATTTTTCCTACTTCGCTTTCATCTACTTTTCCTTCAAAAATCATTTTTTCTACATCTGCGAGCGTCGCGATCGTTGTTCCATCATTAAAATTATTTGCTTCGATCACTTGGTTTCCTGTTTTTACAGGAACATCTAGAATCATTCCTGTAATCGTAGATCGTACTTGTGTAGTCGCAGCAGCACCAAGACCACTGGTTGTACCTGTTTTTATAATGTCGTAGTTCTGTAAAGCACTCGTTAAATTAACTTGTTCCTGCTTTACACGTTGATCTGCCTGATTATATGCATTCTGAATTCCATCAA
>JBLHOX010000274.1:0-5015 GCA_047623725.1 Dokdonia sp.
TCAATTAAAAGAAGGAAATCTTTGCGCAAAGCACAATGTTCAAGTAAGTACACATTATACATGCGATAGCTTTGAAATGAAGGCATTACTTAAGGATGAACGTAATTGTGTTACGTGTTCTCGTTATGAAAAAAGTGATTGTGTTAATCCAGAAAAATCTGCTCCTGGCATGTTATGTGCTTCGTGGGCACCACAAGCGCAAGCATAGTAAATATCATTACGTATAAAAAGGCATCATTCGTTTATAAACGAATGATGCCTTTTTTATTTTATTGAGTTTTTCTTTAAAACCTCAGAGAGTCCTAATTCAAAAGAAGCACCTTCTACTAGATTATACATCATCTTTAATTCTGAATAACTCATTGCAAAACTTACTTGAGGTATTGGAGTTTCTAATAGCATAGATTTACAAGAAGTCCCTCCACAACAGTTTTTACAACTTAATGGTTTCTCTAAAGCGACTTCAACAAGTTGTTTAAAACAAATAAATTCTGCTGCGGTAAGATGTAATCCTGTATGATTAAATACAAGATTTATTTTGCCAAAATCTTTAACCGCGCATCGTTTCCAAGTAAAAACAATACCCACTTCATTTTGATATAGTATCGATATATCTTCCATACTATTTAATTCAAAAAGAAGGTATAATCAATATCTAACAATGAGAGGTTTTGGAAAGGCTTTTGTGTCTTTTGCATAATCAACTCTTTTAATGATACCAACTCTTGTTTATTGAACATCATTGATAAATTTTGCTGCATTGTTTGAATAGGAATCTTGCGTTTCATCACCATACGTTCATACTTCATTTCCCAATACTCCACTTCTATTCCAGATACATAGTGCCTAAAAGCGTGTAGTTCTCTAGGCGTAAATTCTATATACAGATTATTGAACGTTAAGTGATATACTTTACAACTTGTACAAAAAGAAAGTTGTCCATCACAGTTCTTAGCAATCGTTTTTACTTTATGACACATATCACATTATCGTTTTCAATAACAGTCTGTTAAGATCTGTTTGTTATTTTCAAAATCATGTAGTGGACGTTTCAATTGTTCTTTTGAGATGTGTTCCAATACATCTAGAACAGCATGTTGCATCGCTAATGAGCCACAAATCATGATCGTTCCTCCTGTAGCTAATACTTCTTTTATAAGCGCTGTATCATCCGTCAGGATATCTTGTACATACTGTTTATCTCCTTCTCTTGAATAAGCATTCATGTATGATTGTATACGCTTTCGCGAAAGCGCACTCAACATAGATTCCTCATATAATGCAAAAGAATCTCGTGTACGTCCTCCCCAAAATACATGCATCGGAATCTTTGCAGTATTCTCTTCCATCATTCCTAAAAAAGGAGCAATACCCGTTCCGTTGGCAATACATATAACCGAAGACGCATGTTTAGGGAAATGAAACTTCTTATTCTTCTCCAGAGCACCACATATAATGTTACCCAGCTCAAGGGTACTTAAATAAGAAGAACACTTCCCTTGGTCATGCTTCCTAACACTTAACACCATATTTTCATTCACTTTTGCAACAGAATACTGTCGCGCTTTTTGTTCCCCCTCTGGAGTAATCTCTAATAAATCTCCAGATTGAAATTTTACTGTTTTCTCACTTTTTAATCGTAATAAAAAAGTAACATCTGTATTGACCGCTGTTTTTTCTACGACTGTAAAAGTGTGTGTCTTCTTTTCTTTTTCTTTTACAACAGATGCATCTATTTGCAGAGACATCTTTGTTTGAATATTACAATCAGACACCCAAGCTTTAAGCATCGTTTCTTCTTGATCATCTACTTTTACCAACGGCATGATGGGTATAAAAGAAGGATGTTTATGTAATAAGCCATCTACCAAAATGGCAAAACGACAATACTGCGGATATAGCGATGATCCAAAACCAAGTACAGAGAATTTCAAGGTGTTTATAGGCGTTACTTCTGCTACTCGTTTTTCAAAATTCCTAGCGTTACTAGGGGCATCTCCATCTCCGTAGGTTGCTGTAAAAATGAATACATACCGAGCCTTTTCATAGGTAGTATATTCATTAAGAGGTGACATAAAAACAGTCTTTCCTTCTTTATTAAGTGCTTTACAAGCGGTAGTTGTAAAAGCATGGGTATTTCCGGTTTCAGAACCTACCAATATGATATACTCACAGGTATCTTTATCTGTAGAAACTAGGGACACTAGACCTTTCGTTTTCTTACGTCGCTTTAAGCTCATAGCAAAACCTGAATACATAAAAAATAATAAACTCCCACTTGCAACTAGCAATATCAATGACCAAAGCACACTTCCCTGCCCTGTATGTAATTGTAAACTCCATCGAGAAGCTAGCGTAACAAAAGGATATGAAACTTCACTTATCACCGCTCCTGTATATTGATGTACTAAGATTTCCTTATCACGTAAAGCGACCTCATAATAATCTTCTGCATCATCAGAAAAAGGGAAGGTTATTTTCCGCACTTCACTTAATGAAGTGTTTTTAAAAACTGCAAAATCTACATTTTTATTTTCCTCGTTCGTTGGTTCAGGAATGTTATTCCAATCATGTTCTATCGTACTTTCAGGCAATAAAGAGAACTTCTCTGCCGAAAGATATACCCCTGTAGCCGCTAGAATCAAAATAGGGAGTAGCAACCACCTTCCTAAAATCACATGGTACCGCTGGTTGAAATTTCGTTCTTGAACCTTTCTGAATATTTTTAAAATACCTCCTTGTCGTTGTACTAATAGTATAAAACCAGTAACGGTAATAAAACAAAGTAATAGAGAGACAAATCCAACAAAAAAGCGACCGATTCCTTTTAAGAATAAAGACCGATGCAAATTGGTTGTAAAACTAAAAATACGTGATCTCTCCGTTGGTTTTCCTAGGATTGCTCCAGTCACAGGATGTAAGTATGCTGTATGGTTATCTCCGTCTTTTGTCACCACAGATGCTATCACAAAATCAGAGGGTGTAATTTCTACTTCTAATACCTCATCATACGTATTTTTAAGAACAGAAATCGTCTGATCTATCGATACGTCTCGAAGGTTTGACACCCCATACGGTTGTAACGTATCTGAAATAGGTTCAAAAGCAAGAATGACCCCTGTTACAGAAGCTATAATTAAAAAAAGAGCAGAGGATATAGCTAATATTAAATGACTATATCTCCATATAGAAAGAATCATATATTAAAAAATATTATTTCCACCAACCTTGTTGTTTTCTGATGTATATAATTTGACCTGTGTGATATGCAGTATGTGAACTCATATTTGCAATATCAGCTCCCCACTCCTTTATTTGTTCTTTAGAAGCATTTTGCGTTTCTAATTCCCATGCGTCTTGAATATTATCTAATTCTTTAACAAGAGCATGCCATTCTTTTGCGTTAGATTTTTGAAAGGTCTTCTCGTTCTCTTCGTTCAAGTCCAATACTTCTTCGCCTTTAAAAACTCTTAGATTTACTTCATTCCAAAAAATTAAATGAGATACAAGTTCTTTTATAGAATGATTAGCAGTACTATCTTTCCAATTTGCTTGCTCAGATGTCAATCCTTCAATTGCTTTTTTTGATGGCACAAACCAAACCTCATTAGAATGTGAATTTGCTAATTGCTCAACAAGTATTGATTTTACAGAGGGAGTTTCTTCTTTAGAAGAACATCCTAAAAAAAGAAATCCCAAACAAATTATCATTAAAATCTTACGTGCCATATACAAGTTATTTATTGAGGAATCATACGCACGTAACGTATAAAACCTTTTCCTTCTATTTTACTTTTCACGCTCTCAGATGTAAGCTCAAACTGCACATCTTCTGTATAATATTCTTGATCCTCTACTGCCGTTTCAAATCGAATACTATACCCCGCATCTATCTTGTCACTCGGAATTTTCAATACATTTATTTTGCGCTCTCCTCCACTTATAGTCGCGCCAGAAATAGCATCTATATCTGGACGACGTTTTCCATAAAACTTCCACCATTCAGGAATATCACTATACCATTCTTTATCTTTTCCTTGTACATATAATGTCTCTTCATACGCCCCATCAGGGTTTATTAATGAAATAACGATATAGGCGCCTTCACCTGTATAATTAGTCATCTGTATCATACACTTTACATTCGTGGTCTCTAGGGGTTGAACAAAAGCGACTAATAGAAAAATAGTGATCATCGCTATTGGACTTCGTTTAAATAATCGAATCATATTATTGAAGAAAATTTAATTTAATATTTTGTTTCTGTAAGAGTTCGTTTTCGTTTGCTAGGTCTAAAACCGTTTCATCAAACTCAGTTTTGATTGTTTTATCTGCACCTAGACCTAATAGATATTTAAGTATCGCATCATTCTCCGCTTTCATGGCTGCAATATGTAAAGCAGTATAGCCTTCATCATTCTTTGCATTTACATCAATACCAAAAGAGACCAAACGTTTTAATAATGCTAGATTATTTTTTTGAGTCGCTAGATGTACTAGCGTATTACCTCCTTGTTGTGTTTGATTCATTGACAACCCATTTTCTTGAAGTAATTTCAACTTAGCATCAAATACCTTTGAATCTTTAGTTCTAAATGTATTGAGCAGGTAATAGGCTAACGAATTCCCCTCCTTATCTTTTGTCTGAATATCAGCTCCTTTTTTCAAAAGAAAATCAACAATAGCTGTCGTATTTCGGTTTACAGCCATAGCGAGTGCAGAACGTCCGTTCTCATCTTTTGCATTAAACCCTTTCACATAGTCTGACAGAAACTGAACTACTTTTAAATCATTGCTATTTGCTGCGTTCATAAAAGGAGAATTTCCACCCTCATCTTGTAAGTTAATATCGATGCCCTTTTCAATGAAATATGAGAAAATAGCTAGGTCATTAGATTTGTATGCGATAGCGTGTAACGGATTACGACCGCTATCTCCAATCACATTCACATCAATACCCAAGCCTTCTAAAAAGGTATACGTTTCTAATGAGTTTTGTGAATTACGTGTGCCTT
>JBLHOX010000275.1:0-5000 GCA_047623725.1 Dokdonia sp.
GTGATATTTTACAATTTCGTTATTTAGGGATGTTCCCAAAAGATGTGTTAATCTCAGATAAAAAGAATATTAATATTGAACTATTACCAGAGAGTGACATGTTGGATGAAGTTGTTATAGAGAAGAAAATAGAGAAGATCATTGTAGGCGATAAAGAAATAAGAGGTAGAAGAATAGAAGACATCCCTGGTGGAGTAACAGGCCGTCTTGATCGTTATATAACCGCCGAGGATATTACTCCGGCGGCAAAAACGCTAGAATATGTGATTAGAGAAAACTTCAAAAGGGTACGTATTTTATATACTTCTGAAGGCGTAAAATTACTTGTAAATGGAGTCTCTCCAGATTTTTATATTAATGGAAGAAAAACGGAAAATATTGACGAAGCGCTAGCTATCGTAGATACAGATATAGAATCTATTATCATAAAAGAGGATCCCTTTAAAGATATTCCTTCAATCACAAGTCGTTATGGTCCTGTTATTGAAGGGAATGCTGTTATTATTACTACTAAAAATGCTCCATTAGCTAAAGCAAAACAAAAAAACTCAGCACTTATAAAAGGGAATGAGTATACAGAAGAATTACAATCGATATCTGGAGGTATTATTGCGAGCAAAACTCAAATTACAGGAACCATCACAAGTCTAGGAAAACCGATTCAAGGAGCAACGATTATTAAAAAAGGCTCGTTTGAAGAATATACCTCAAAGGCTAACGGTAGTTTTAAAATTCCTGCACATGAAGGAGATCAATGGATTGTCTACTATCTGGGTATGTATCCTAAAAGTTTTGTAATAGATGATAAGACAACGTATACTGTTGATTTGGTTCCTAAAAATAATGTGTTAGACGAAGTAGTACTTAATGCTAAAGGAAAAGAAAAAGAAGAAGAAAAAGTACAAACGGCTTGGGGTAAAGAAAATATAGACAAAGTAGGGTATGATATAAAAGTATTGCGAAGAGAAGAGATTTCACCAGGTGCGCCAGATCTAGGCGCAGCATTAAATGGGAGATTTGCTGGTATTTCTGCGACTGAAAACCCAAGATTAGGACTCACCGTTTCTGGAAGAAATGGAGCAATGCTTATCGTTATAGATGGGTCGATATTTACACCAGACGTAGCCAAACCTTTTATAAGTCCAGATCGTGTTGAGAGTGTTTCTATTATAAAATCTGTGATGGGATCTATACGTTATGGGACTATAGGTGCAAATGGAGTTGTAGAAATTACAACAAGTAATTTTGCATCAAGAAGTGCTGAAGAAGTTGATTCTGCTTTGGTAGAAGGCAATGATTATGAGGAAGAGGTGACATCTATTGCAACGCCTGTATTGAATGATTCGTCTAAGACTTCTGTGAGGGGTATTGTGACTTCTACCAAAGGCTTTTTAGCAGACGCTACGATTACGCGCAAAGGTAGTTTTGATGAGGTTTATACAGATGCTCAAGGACGTTTTGATATACAAGCTTCTTTAGGTGATGTGTTGGTCATTAGTAAGGTTGGTATGTTTGCCAAAGAAATGCTGATTGAATCTCAAGATATGGGGACAATAGAGCTTACTCCAAAAAACGATCAACTGGATGAAGTTGTATTATCTGGCGATAAGCGTGTAGATAATACCATCGAGAGTAGTGATGGTAGGAGAGTCAATAAAGATAAACTAGGCTACGCCGCCGCAGAGCTTACAGAGAATGATTTTGCAGCAGGAGCAACAAATTTGCGCCAATTGATTACAGGTAAAGTATCTGGTGTTACTGTAGGTGGTGGATTGTATAGCGGAAGTGAAGTGGTGTATAAGATCCGAGGTGGGACACAATCTATTTTGACAGAGGTTCCTCCTATTTGGATAGTGAATGGGACTCCTTATCAAGACCCACCTAATTTTTTAGATGTTCAACAAATAGCCAGCATTACGGTATTAAAATCTACTTCTGCGACGTCTCGTTATGGTTCATTAGCAGCAGGTGGTGCTTTTTTAATCAAGACCAAGGAAGTCAGTTTTCAAGACAAAGCCAAAAAAGCACAGAAATCTGCTTTGGTGAGTGGTAATGAATATACAGAATCTTCTACCCGTAATATAGACACGTCTAGCCTACCAGGATATATTCTACGCTTACGCGAAATACCTAATGTAAAGGATCAATTTGAGTTATATCAACGTATGTCTAGAACACAGGAATCTCCATTAGAATTTTATGTAGATGTCGCACAGTATTTTGATGGTATTAATAAAGAGTTGGCAGATCAGGTAAGAGCTGATCTTGCGTATATTTCTAGGAATAACACCAAAGCACTTCGTACGCTGTGTTACATCTACGAAGCCGCGGGTGATTATGATAAAGCTGCCTTGGTGTATGAACGCATCTTAAAAGTAGCACCATCAGAGGCACAATCCTATAGAGACTTAGCGTTGGTCTATCAAGAAATTGGGAAGTATAACGAAGCCTTAGAGTTATACTATAATATGCTAGGCGAGCAGGTCAAGGGCGTTAACTTTAAGGGCTTAGAAAAGTCGTTACGTAATGAGTTGAGTCACTTGTTATCCTTACATAAGGATCAGGTAGATTATGAGCGTTTCCCTAATGAGTGGTTACGTACAGATTTTGACATTGATATCCGTATGGTGATAGATTGGTCGGATCGTACAGTGCCTTTTGAATTCCAGTTTGTAAACCCTAAAAAGAAGTTTTTTAAGTGGACACACACGCTTGAAGAGAGCAGAGATCGACTAGAAGAAGAGCAGGCACATGGATATCAATCTGAAGAGTTTATTATAGATGATGCACCACCTGGCGAGTGGTTAATTAATATACAATACTTGGGAGATGAGGGTGATTATGTACTACCTCCATTCTTAAAGTACACGGTATACAAAAATTACGGAACCCCCCAAGAGACCAAAGAGATCAAGGTGGTCAAACTCTTTAAACAATCAGATAAAGTAACCCTAGGAAAAGTGGTTTTATGATTTTTTACGCTTTCGCGAAAGCGTACTTTTTAAAACAAGAATGAGGATGAAAATTATAATTATCTCATGCATTTTTTCTCTCTTTGCTTTTCATTAAGCAGAAGGGCAATCTATCCTTAGTTTGCAGGTCATAGATGCTACGACTGGCAAATCTATTCCCTAGGTGGGCAGGTGTTGTAAAAAAAGAAATAGATGGTGTACTTGAACAGAAGAAAGAAGAGTTGCTAAATAAATATACCAATTATCTAGACTTTTATGAATCTTCTTTTTCTAACGCACTTCTTAGTCGAATCATATTGTAAAGAACACTGCTTACAACTTTTAGCTAAAAAAGGAGTCTAAGTCCTAAATAGTATGCTTTATAATTTTCTTTAGAAAATTGTAACAAAGTCATACTATTTAGGACTTATTAGTTTTGTAATCCATAAGCATTAACGTTTGTTAACGGTCATTAACAATCTAACAGCAAGTGAGTTTATACCTTTACGGAGAACAAAATGTTAATTAATTCTAAAAGAATATCATAAGAATTATAAAAAAAGGTTAAACCGTATACATTAAATAAAATAAGGCAATAATTTTGAATACAAATATAAAAGAGAGCAGCTATTATATGAAAATTTATAACAAACTATCAATCACATTACTCATTTTATTATGCACTACGATTGCTGGGGCACAAACCGTTTTTAGAGGTGCTGTAGTAAATGCAAAAACAAAACAACCTATTGTAAATGCAAAAGTGGGTATAAATGACCAAGGAGTTGGTGAAATCACAGATGCAAAAGGACGTTTTAATTATCGTAGATACCATGAAATTTTAGATAATAAAAGTGCTCTAAATATTAGTGCAAAAGGATATGAGACAATCTCTCTAGATGCAGAAGCAGTACGTACACTATTTAATAGATCAAGTACTATACAATTAGAACCATCTACTAAGGAAGTAAAGGATAAGGCTGTAAAAACAGTAAAACTCTTTTGGGATATATCTGAAGATATGTTAGGAAGAGATGTTGATGCAGAGTTAGCGTACGTTCAAGATTTTGTAGACACATATAAGAATTTAAAAATAAAGTTTATTGCCTTTGGTTATGAGATAAAAAAGGAAGAAGTCATTACTGTTAAAGATGGAGATTTATCAGGTCTTCGCTCACTTATAAATTCATTAGAATATGGAGGCCCATCTAATTATGGAATTTTAGATACTTCAAAAGCAGATGCTATTATTTTTTCTTCTAATGGAGATCCAAATTACGGTACGTTAAAAGTACAACAAAGAACTCCTGTATATACAGTTACAAGTTTAAAACAAAAGGATGATGGTGCTTATATGCAACAACTTGCACAATACACTTCAGGAGAATATGTGCCTACCGGAAAAATTAAAAACACATCACCTCCTTCTCAGACTACAAATGTAGCTGTTGTAAAAAATGGGATAACAGGTATTATAACAGACTTAAAAGGACCTTTGAGAGACGTGGCTATTACTAAGAAAGGCAGTTTTGACGAAGTAAATACAAATGCTCAAGGAAAGTTTGCTATACAAGCAACTGTAGGTGATATCCTTGTGATTAGTAAAATAGGATATTTTGCTAAAGAAGTCTTAGTCGAAAACAAAGACATTGGTACTGTCGAGATTATCTCAAAGAGTGATGAGTTGAGTGAGATTGTACTAGAAGGAAATAAAAGAGTAGATAATACGATTGAGACTAGTAACGGTAAAGAAAACAAAGACAAATTAGGATATGCTGTAAGTGAACTTAATGAAGAGGACTTCGCTGCTGGTGCAACAACGCTACAACAACTTATTCAGGGGAAAGTATCAGGAGTATCTGTAGAAGGAGGATTGTATAGCGGAAGCGAAGTGGTGTATAAAATTAGAGGAGGAAATCAATCTATTATAAATAACATCCCCCCTATCTGGGTGATTAATGGGGCTGTCTATCAAGATGTTCCTAATTTTCTGGATGTACAACAAATCGCAAGTATATCTGTATTAAAGTCAGTGATGGCTAGCTCTCG
>JBLHOX010000276.1:0-4997 GCA_047623725.1 Dokdonia sp.
TTATTATTGGGTATTCAAAAAAGAAAAAATACAACTCAACCTAAAGAAATAACAGTTCGGGAGGTTATGCTTTCGCGAAAGCATAAAACAACGCATTTTTACAGTGTAATACAAAGGAATCATTCATCAATCAATCATAATTCATTCATCAATCATCATTCATCAATCATCATTCATCAATCATCAATCATCAATCACTAAAACAAAAACATCTAACTCATGACAACACTCATTAAATTTATTATCGGGGTACTTACTTCGCTCTTGGTCACATCTTGTGTCTTTAACGGCAACTTTGATCAAGTGCGAGGAAACGGAAATGTACAAACAGAAAACTTTAATATCACTCAAGATTTTGACGGCGTATCTGCCGGAAATGGTTGGGATGTATATTTAGAACGAGGATCAGAAGTATCTGTCATCGTAGAAGCAGACGAAAACATTATCGAAATAGCAGATATTTATGTAAAAGGAGGTACGTTAAAAATCTATTCTGAACATAACATACGTAGCGCTACATCAAAAAAAGTATTTGTAACCTATGTAGGAGATTTACAATCTATAAGAGCAAGTAGTGGAGCTGATATTGTGACCAAAGAAGTACTAAAAGGAGAAGACTTAAGCCTTAATGTATCAAGCGGAGGGTCTATAAAAGCGGAAGCCATTGTACGTAATATCAATACAGATGTGAGTAGCGGCGGTTCTATTCGTCTTACTGGAAGTTCTGAAAAGCTAGACGCAGATGTTTCTAGTGGAGGTGTTATAAATGCGAAAGATCTTAGAGCAAAATATGCTACCGCAAATGCTTCTAGCGGTGGTAATATAGATATTAGAGTGACAGATAAATTATATGCTCGTGCCTCTAGCGGCGGAGATATCGATTACTGGGGAAATCCTAAAGAAGTAGATACCCCTAAGAAAAGTTATTCTGGAGGAAGTGTATCTGCAAAGGAATAACCTCTAGGTATATTATAATAAACCAACCAATCAATGTGTGCAATCACTGCTCTTGATTCACACGAAAGCCCACTTCACAGTGGGCTTTTTACATATACTATACGTATTACAAAAAGTAATACACATTATTTATTCAGGTATTTAACCCGCTTTATGCATTAGACCTTCGTGATGAGGCTTGAAGAAGCAATAAAATATGCCGTTTTCTGAGTTTTAGCATAGCATCGCTATGTTTAAACTCAAAACCTGTACTCAGCTTGACTGGGTATCTAGTGTAATGGTATATTTCTGAAGCATCTTCAAGTTATAATAGATTTTCTAATGCATAATGCGGGTTTGATTTATACACAAGGTTTGAAACCATACTTTGTATCTGGAGCGATCAATTGTAAATGTACCGTATCACCACTCTTTAAAGGATAGTCGGCAAAACTCATTCCTGCCGAACCTGAATTGGTTGGGTTTGCTACTCCATTTACTGAGTAAAACCAGAAAGCAAAATCTGCGTTTGGATTTGCTTTAAAATCATAACAAGAGTTACTAATATCTGCTTTTAATGTTCTATCTTTAATAGTAACACTAGAGATATATGGTTTTAGAACACCGTGAGGATCTGGTAAATTTACAGTTTCATAACCAAAAATATTTGAAAAGGCTTGACTTGCTCCTAAGATCAAGCGCTCTATAGTTGTACCTCCAGATCCATAAACAATTTGAAAAAATTGAGAATTAGCATAAGGACCTCCTATAGCATCTACTGCATCATTTCCTTTGCAAGTAAAATCTAGACTCTGACCACTATTCATATTTGGATAATCTACTATAAGGTAGAAAACAGTGCTTGTTTCTGTTACTGGACCATTAGAAAGGACATCTCCCATCATTTTGGTTCCTGAATTATGTAGTACATTTTGAAGTAATCGTAAGGAACGTCTGTAAGAGTCCATACTACGCTCCATAGCAAAATTACTTTTTGACGTACTTGGTAAATGTGCAACTGTTCTTCTTAATACGGAACGTTCTGCTTTTGTCAACCCGTGTACATCCTCTGCATGCTTTACTGGATCTAGTATAAAGGCTTTCAACTCATTATCATCTTGCAATAGATGATGAATACAGTTTAATAAATTTGATTGTGATTTTTTCATAATTTATGTTTGTGTTTAATAATAAATCATTATTGTTAAACACAAATTTGACCCTTATTCTCATTTAAAAACAACGTATTTATACCTGAATTAAAAAATATGTGATTTTAAATTACTAAAAAAATATTAAAATAACACACGGTTTTTAAGGAAAACTCTTATAGGAGTTGGAGCTATGACAGAAAACCCCCTTCTTAATCTATGATTCGGGAAAGCGTTTTTTTATGTATTTTTAGAGTATGATACGTAGTTATCAAAAAAACATTGGATTATTTATAATCCTTGCAGTAGCATTAACCGGTATAGGATATGCTATAGATTCTGATCCTGCATATCCAAAATTAAGTACATCACTTATGGAGTTTGCAATACTAACTACTATTACTTTTATAGCCCTTAGTCTTTGTTATGTAGGATACCACTTTATAGGAGAGACTCTTTTTAACTCAAAATAAAAACGCTCTTACGTTTAGAACGTAAGAGCGTTTTTATTTTTTAAAGAGAGAAATCTTTTACGCCTCTACTTCTACGACACTTTCTTTTGCTGCTAGGTAACGCTCTGCATCTAGTGCTGCCATACATCCTGTACCCGCTGCTGTAACTGCTTGACGATATACATGATCTGCCGCATCTCCAGATACAAATACGCCTGACACATTTGTTTTTGACGTTCCAGGTACATTAATGATATATCCAGTTTCATCAAGATCTAAATAGTCTTTAAAGATCTCTGTATTGGGCGTATGACCAATCGCTACAAAAAATCCTGTAGCAGGAATATCATGTTTCTCTTGTGTTTTATTATTAAAAGCACGCACACCTGTAACGACTTGCCCATCTCCTAAAACCTCATCTGTTTCTGTGTTAAAAAGGATTTCAATATTTGGCGTATTCTTCACACGAGCAGCCATAATCTTAGAAGCTCTAAATTCATCACGACGTACAAGCATCGTTACTTTTGAACAAAGTTTAGATAAGTAATGTGCTTCTTCTGCAGCAGAATCTCCTGCGCCTACAATCACTACTTCTTGGTTTTTATAGAAAAAACCATCACATACTGCACAAGCAGATACCCCACCTCCTAGGTTTAAGTATTTTTGTTCTGATTCTAATCCTAAATACTTAGCCGTAGCTCCTGTAGAAATGACAATCGTATCGGCATGAATCTCTGTCTCTCCATTCACCCATGCTTTATGTACATCTCCAGAAAAATCAACTTTAGTGATCCATCCGTCACGTACATCTGTATCAAATCGTTTTGCTTGATTCATTAATTCAATCATCATAGCAGGTCCTGTGATTCCATCTGGATATCCTGGAAAGTTTTCTACTTCATTTGTAGTTGTTAACTGACCTCCTGGTTGCATTCCTTGATATAATACAGGAGCCATATTTGCTCTTGCTGCATAAATAGCTGCGGTATATCCAGCAGGGCCAGATCCAATAATTAAGCATTTTACGTGTTCGATTTCCATATTTTTTATGCTTTCGCGAAAGCGTATAATACACTTATCACTTATTAAATTAAATACTAAAGTAAGACTACAAAAGTAGGTTTTTAAGAGCTATCCTTACAAAAATTTTATTAAGAAAACGGATGACTTAATAACAGTACCCTATCATGAAGACATCCGAAAACATTAGGATAATGTTAAGGATGCCGTACATTTGAATAATAATGATTAATTTTCAAAAAAATATATCATGAAAAATAATATCCTTTTCATTTTAGTAGTACTAATTTCTAGTGTAGGCTGCGCTCAAGAAAATCGAACCAATGATTTTGAGCTCACCCAAAATGACAATTATACGATAGAAATGGTTGTGCCCGAACTTACAAACCCTTGGGGACTTGCTTTTTTACCAGATGGAGCGATGCTTATCACAGAAAAAAGCGGAGAACTTATTCATTTTAAAGACGGTACAAAAACTACCATTACTGGAACTCCAGAAGTTTCTAGTCGTAATCAAGGAGGATTATTAGATATAAGCATACATCCTGATTATAAAAAGAATGGCTGGATTTATATGACTTACTCCTCTGTAGATGGTGATGAAGAAGGTGCGCACACGGCTTTAATGCGTGCGAAACTTGAAGGGACTTCTCTCGTAAAACAAGAAGTACTTTATAAAGGAGCTCCAAACACAAAAAAGAGTCATCACTTTGGTTCTCGTATTGTATTTGACGCAGAAGGTCATATATTTTTCACGATAGGAGATCGCGGAAATCGTGATGAAAACCCACAAGATATCACACGTGATGGCGGTAAAGTATATAGACTTAATACGGACGGAAGCATTCCTACCGATAATCCATTTGTAGGGCAAACAGGCGCTAAGGAAGCCATTTGGTCATATGGACATCGTAATCCTCAAGGAATGGCAATACACCCAAAGACAGGCGCTGTATGGACACATGAGCATGGCCCTCGTGGCGGTGATGAAGTAAATATTCCAGAAGCTGGAAAAAATTATGGATGGCCCGTTATTTCTTACGGTATTAACTATAGCGGTTCATCATTTACTGAGATTACAAAAAAGGATGGCATGGAGCAACCTATTTATTACTGGGTTCCTTCTATCGCTCCTTGCGGAATGGATTTTGTTTCTAATAGCAAATACAGCGATCTTGATGGAAGCTTACTTGTAGGCTCTCTTAAATTCAAATATATAGAACGCCTTATCTTAAAAGGAAATACCGTGGTAGGTCGTGAAAAATTATTGACCGATGCAGGACGTATGCGTAATGTAGTCATGGGACCAGACGGATTTATATATCTAGGTATCGAAGGAGCTGGTATTGCTCGTATGGTAAAAAAATAATATGAAAAAAATACTTATACTTTGTTTCATAGGATGTATCCTTATGGGATTTACACTCCATACAGAAAC
>JBLHOX010000277.1:0-4980 GCA_047623725.1 Dokdonia sp.
CCAATAGAAGTGAACTTGTGCAGTCGCAGCATTTAGGAATAAAATATAACTTAGATACAAACACCTTAACAACTTTTGATTACATACAACAAGATTTTGCCACCAAAAATATTGAGTTTTTAGAAGGAAAAGTAGTAAGTCTTGGAGGCTTTCAATTTCAAGCAATGGATTATGAGTTTTCAGAAGTAGATACATTTATGAGTGTTAATGACCCGCTTATCTTTAATGGTACTGCTGCCTTAGACGACACTGTATATATTTTTGGAGATCATGATAATAACAATCCTGATACGAATACGCTTTTAACTTGGAATATGGGAGATGCAGACTACCAAAACATAGCAACACTTCCTGGTGGATTAACTAAAATGGATGGAGAAATTGTTGATCAAACACTTTATATGTTTGGAGGTTGGAGTCTTACTTCACAAAGTGATTTTGGTTCCAATATGGTACATACATATAATATAGATACAGGAATTCAAAATCAGATCGTACTTCCTGTTACGCTAAGAGAAGTGTATACCTCTACTGTAGAACATATTATTTATGTGATGGGGCTTGAAGCATTTGATACTGATACTGATGGTCTAGTAGATACCACAATACCATACCTAGGAGCATTTAATACGCTGGATCATAGTTTTCAAGAAATTACATTAAATCTAGATAGTATATTAATAGATAAACGCTTACGACATTTTCAAGTGGTAGGAAATAAAGCGTATATTATTATTTCTGAAACGCTAGAAACTCCCAATGGTTTTACCAATCAGGTATATGAAGCTACATTAAATTAATTGCTTATGAAAACTATAAAAATTCTTTTAATAACAATTTCATGTATAGGGATATATGCATGTTCTGATGATAATAATGATCGTTTTCAACCCGTCATCGCAGAAGATCTCGAGTTCTTTGAAGATGGAGAAGTCGAAATGCTTTTTGACAACGCAGGCGCAGATGGCATCACGATGGTCTTTATAGGAGACGGCTATATCAAAGAAGATTTAGGCAAAATATATGGAACCTATAAACCCGATGCAGAGCGTTACTTTGAGTACTTATTTAGTATAGAACCTTTTGCGAGTTATCAAGAACACTTTAATGCAGCTATTGTCTATACGGAGTCTCAATCACGTACCATTCCAGAAGGTATAGAAAATGCAGATAGCTCCGCATTAGAAGCATATACGTATATAGGATGGACAGGCAGTGGTTTGTATGAAGCAAATCCAGAAAGAATTAATTTCTACAAAAACAAACTCCCTACTGGGTATCAAAATAACAGCAATACCCTCATTGTTCTTAATGAACTTGGTGGAGGTAATACTAGTTTTGAATCTGATGTCGCATTTTCTGGAAGCGCATCAGAATCTACAATGATACATGAAGTAGGACACTCCTTTGGAGGACTTGGTGATGAATATGAATTACAAATCCAAAATACACCAAATGTCTCTTTTAGACCCAATCTGGATAACACTGACGATCTAACACACATTAAATGGAGCCACTTTATTGACCTTCCTGGATATCAGAATGTAGGTGCGTATGAAGGAGGTGGTTATGTTTCTACAGGTGTATGGAGACCACAAATAGAAAGTATTATGAGAGGTGGCAGTACCATCTTTGCAGACCAATTTAATGCCCCAAGTAGAGAAGCCATTGTAAAAAAAATATACAGAATAAGAGGAATTCCCTATGACTTTGGCACGTTTTTAGCAAATGATATTGTCACAAGAAATGCAATACCTATTTCTGAAAAGACAAAAAATATATACGTCCCTGTAGGATGTTTACAATGAACTACCCCGAGGCAGAGCCATCGAGGTATCAAGCGGAAAAAACTTATTTTTAGTTTTATGAAAACTATCCGTTTTCAAACTTTCCTCTTTGACCCCGAGGTAGAACCTCGAGGAATTCTATAGATTAAACCTGGATTATGTAATAGGACTTCGTGATGAGGCTTGAAGAAGCAATAAAATATGACGTTTTCTGAGTTTTAGCATACGTGTTTATCCTGAGCGTAGTCGAAGGGCTATGGTTAAATTCAAAACTTGTACTCAGCTTGACTGGGTATCTAGTGTAATGGTATATTTTGAAGCATCTTCAAGTTGTAATAGATTTTCTATTGCATAATCCGGGTTGAATGAGTCAGAAATAAGTGAAAAAAGGATGTTAGCGATGTAACATCCTTTTTTTATTGCCTTATTATAGTGGTGCTACTATAGGGATTTTTTATCTTTGCCCCTTATTTAAAACTACATATTATGTCGTTGTCACCATTACAAGCTATCTCTCCTATTGATGGACGCTATGCATCAAAAACAGAGTCGCTTGTACCTTTCTTTTCAGAAGAAGCACTTATAAAATACCGTGTTAAAGTAGAAATAGAATACTTTATTGCACTTTGCGAACTCCCATTACCACAACTAATCACTGTTGATAAGCATTCTTTTATCGCTTTGCGCGAAATATATCTCGATTTTACTACCGAAGATGCACAGGCAATTAAAGACATTGAAAAAATTACCAATCATGATGTAAAAGCAGTCGAATATTTCATCAAAGAAAAATTTGATGATTTAGACCTAGCTCCCTTTAAAGAGTTTATCCATTTTGGATTGACTTCACAAGATATCAACAATACAGCCATCCCGATGAGTCTTAAGGAAGCTGTAAACCAAGTATATATTCCACAATTATTAGAAGTTGTAGACCACTTAAAACAACTCGTAGATGAGTGGACATCCATTTCTCTACTAGCACGTACACATGGGCAACCCGCCTCTCCTACCCGTTTAGGAAAAGAAATCGAAGTATTTGTAGTACGTATCGAAGAGCAACTTAACTTATTAAATAATATCCCAAGTGCCGCAAAATTTGGTGGTGCCACAGGAAACTATAATGCACATAAAGTAGCCTATCCAATGATAGATTGGAAACAGTTTGGACATGACTTTGTACATGATACCTTAAAATTACACCAATCCTTCCCTACTACACAGATCGAACATTACGATCATATGGCAGCGCTTTTTGATGGGCTAAAACGCATCAATACCATTATTATCGATTTAAATCGTGACTTCTGGACCTATATCTCCATGGATTACTTCAAGCAGAAAATCAAAGAAGGAGAAGTAGGATCTAGTGCAATGCCACATAAAGTAAATCCTATCGATTTTGAAAATAGTGAAGGGAATTTAGGAATTGCCAATGCTATTTTTGAACACTTATCTGCAAAACTTCCTATCTCAAGATTACAACGTGACCTTACCGACAGTACTGTTTTACGTAATATTGGGGTTCCTATTGGTCATACCATCATAGGATTTCTATCTACGCTTAAAGGATTAAATAAATTACTCCTTAACGAGCCAAAGATCGCACAAGATTTAGAAAATAACTGGGCAGTCGTTGCAGAAGCCATTCAGACGATTCTTCGTCGTGAGGCCTATCCAAATCCTTATGAAGCGCTAAAGGCATTAACGCGCGTAAATGAGCGTATCACACAAGAATCTATTGCTACGTTTATTGACACCTTAGAGGTAAGTGAAGGCATTAAAGCAGAGTTAAAAGCGATTACACCAGATAACTATACAGGAATATAATGAGACTATTAAAACTCATTTGGGATTTTAGAGGTCCTGGAGCTGCACAAACAGCGGTGCATCATGAAAAACATTTGAAAGAGTACGCTTTCGCGAAAGCGTTAACCAACCAAACCACAGGTGTAGAAGATCTTAGCGAACTTCATAGCATTGCGTATCTGGTAGTAAAAGAAGACGAAATGAAACCGTTAAGGGACGCTTTAAAGCCTCACAGAGGACAAGTATATACTGAAAAATAATAGTTCGGCACAGATATTGGTTTCTATCCCATATATTTGCACGCGCAAAGTTTAAAAAACTAATAAATTTTATACAATGAAGAAAATGATACTTATCGCATTTGTAGCCCTATTTACAGCGACAACATTTGCACAAACAACAAAAGTAGGTACAGTAGATGCCGATTATACTTTATCTAAAATGCCTGAACTTACTGGTGCTCAAGAAGCGCTTAAAGTCTATAATAAAGACCTTGAGAATCAATTGTCAGAAAAGCTTGCTAATTATGACAAAGTATATAAAGCTGCTGAAGCTACTTTTGAAGGAATGACCGATGCAGAAAAGAAAGCAAAGCAAGAAGAACTTGCTGGTTTGGAAAGTGATATTTCAAAATTTCGTAACAACGGAACACAATTGGTGCAATTAAAGCAAGAAGAGTTATTACGTCCTCTTTATAAGAAGATTGGTGATAACGTTGCTATTGTTGCAAAAGAGTTAGGATACACACAAGTCCTTAACATAGGAAACAATAATAACCTTGCGTATGTAGATCCTGCGCATGATATTACCTTAAAAGTACTTACCAAAATGGGGATTCCTATAGAGTAATTTTCAAACACATATTTTATAAAAAATGCCATTCTTGTGAATGGCATTTTTTATTTTAATTTTCGGCAAGAGTTTCCCTTTAATCTCTCTCTGTCCTTTGGGCATCTCTCCCAAAGGGAGAGAATTAGTAAACACACATCTAATAGCTTGACCACCTAATTTTCTAACAATGTGTTCTTTTTTGAAAATAGAGTAGTACTCTATTTTAGAGTGTTACTCTATTTTTGGTTTGGGATACGTATCCGGTGACTTCGATACAATTCGCTTACAGCGAATCACTCAGTCACCTTAGATTTTATAAATAATAAGCCTCAGGCTATTTTGCGACAGCAAAATGGATAAACATCGGGATTCAAGCTAAAAGCTACCGACCAATAGCTAAGAGCTATTTCGCGCCAGCGAAAAGGATAGACTACCGACTACAAGCTACCGACTAATAGCTAATAGCCAACAGCTATTTCTCAAGAATTTCCTTAATATTCGGTGTAAAGTAACTAGGGCCTTTGAGTACTTTTCCATCTTCACGAAAGATTGG